>NZ_JBEYXJ010000022.1:0-94028 GCF_040645015.1 Streptomyces sp. NPDC046881
GGGCCCTTCGGGGTTGTGCCACGGCCGGTCGTGACGATCGCTGGTCAGGGCACATCCTGGCCGGCCGTGGGGTCTTCGGCGGGACGGGTCAGCCCAGGCGCTCCACCAGCGCCCGGTACTGGTCCCACAGCTCCTTCGGGGTGTGGTCACCGAAGGTGTCGAGGTGCCCGGGGATCAGGGCGGCCTCCTCGCGCCACACCGCCTTGTCGACCGTGAGCAGGAAGTCCAGGTCGGACTCGGACAGTTCGAGACCCTTGGTGTCGAGGGCGTCCTTGGCCGGCAGGATGCCGATCGGCGTCTCGACGCCCTCGGCCTTGCCCTCCAGCCGCTCCACGATCCACTTCAGGACGCGGGAGTTCTCGCCGAAGCCCGGCCAGACGAACTTGCCCTCGTCGTTCTTGCGGAACCAGTTGACGTAGTAGATCTTCGGCAGCTTGGACTGGTCCTTGTCCTTGGCCACGTCGACCCAGTGGGCCATGTAGTCGCCCATGTTGTAGCCGCAGAACGGCAGCATCGCGAACGGGTCGCGGCGCAGCTCGCCGACCTTGCCCTCGGCCGCCGCGGTCTTCTCGGAGGCGACGTTGGCGCCGAGGAAGACGCCGTGGTTCCAGTCGAAGGACTCGGTGACCAGCGGCACCGCGGTGGCGCGGCGGCCGCCGAAGAGGATCGCCGAGATCGGCACGCCCTTCGGGTCCTCCCACTCGGGCGCGATGATCGGGCACTGCGAGGCCGGCACGGTGAAGCGGGCGTTGGGGTGGGCGGCAGGGGTCTCGGACGCCGGCGTCCAGTCGTTGCCCTTCCAGTCCGTCAGGTGGGCCGGGGGCTCCTCGGTCATGCCCTCCCACCACACGTCGCCGTCGTCGGTGAGCGCGACGTTGGTGAAGACCGCGTTGCCCCACAGGGTCTTCATCGCGTTGGCGTTGGTGTGCTCACCGGTGCCGGGCGCGACGCCGAAGAAGCCGGCCTCGGGGTTGATCGCGTAGAGGCGGCCGTCCTCGCCGAAGCGCATCCAGGCGATGTCGTCGCCGATGGTCTCCACGGTCCAGCCGGAGATCGTGGGCTCCAGCATGGCGAGGTTGGTCTTGCCGCAGGCGGAGGGGAAGGCGGCGGCGACGTACTTGGACTCGCCCTGCGGCGGGGTCAGCTTCAGGATGAGCATGTGCTCGGCCAGCCAGCCCTCGTCACGGGCCATGACGGAGGCGATGCGCAGGGCGTAGCACTTCTTGCCGAGCAGGGCGTTGCCGCCGTAGCCGGAGCCGTAGGACCAGATCTCGCGGTCCTCGGGGAAGTGGGAGATGTACTTGGTGGAGTTGCACGGCCACGGAACGTCCTCCTGGCCTTCCTCCAGCGGGGCGCCGAGGGTGTGGACGGCCTTGACGAAGAAGCCCTCGTCGCCCAGCTCGTCCAGGACGGCCTGGCCCATGCGCGTCATCGTGCGCATCGAGACGGCGACGTACGCGGAGTCCGTGATCTCCACGCCCAGCGCGGACAGCGGGGAGCCCAGCGGGCCCATGCAGAACGGGACGACGTACATCGTCCGCCCCCGCATGGAGCCGCGGAACAGGCCCTTGTCGCCGGTGAAGATCTCCCGCATCTCGGCGGGGGCCTTCCAGTGGTTGGTCGGGCCCGCGTCCTCCTCCTTCTCGGAGCAGATGAAGGTCCGGTCCTCGACGCGCGCGACGTCGGTCGGGTCGGAGGCGGCGTAGTAGGAGTGCGGGCGCTTGACCGGGTCAAGCTTCCTGAACGTGCCCTTGGCGACCAGTTCCTCACACAGTCGCTCGTACTCGGCCTCGGAGCCGTCACACCAGACCACGCTGTCCGGCTGCGTCAGTTCGGCGATCTCGTTGACCCACGAGATCAGTTCCTGGTGGTTGGTGGGGACGACGGTGGGAGCCGCGATGTCGCGCGCCACGATTGCTCCTAAGTGAGGGATTTTGTGTTTGTCCGCCCCGTGGGGGCCGCGACCCGGATGCTTCGTAGCCCGCTCATCCGGTGCCGACCGCACTCATTTGATCATCCGAGTCTAGTGCGCATCTGTCCAGAGGGCATCACAGGTGAGCAGCGTGAGGAATCACACGATTTCCGCGACTCTTTGCGTCCACGTTGGGTTCAGCTGAAGGACTTTTTGCCGGACGGCCCGGAAAGGCGCGGATGACCATGGGCTGACGGTCGATTCACGGCCGCCTCGGTACCATGCCCTCCATGACTGCCTCCGCCCCCGACGCGCCCTCGGACACGCCGGCCGCCGGCCGCGGTCCCGTCGCGCTCTCCCTGCCGCACCCGGTCAAACCGCGCCTGCGCGGCTGGCTGCACCTCGGCATGTTCCCGGCCGCACTCGTCGCGGGTCTGGTGCTCACCGCCCTCGCCGACTCGACCAGAGGCCGTATCGCCTGCGGCATCTACGCCCTGACGGCCTGTCTGCTGTTCGGGGTGAGCGCGCTGTACCACCGCGGCAACTGGAGCCCGCGGATGGACGGCGTACTGCGCCGCCTCGACCACGCCAACATCTTCCTGATCATCGCGGGCACCTACACGCCGCTGACGATGCTGCTCCTGCCCGGCGCCAAGGGCCAGTGGCTGCTGTGGGGCATCTGGGCCGCCGCGGCGGCGGGCATCGTCTTCCGCGTCTTCTGGGTCGGCGCGCCGCGCTGGCTGTACACGCCGTGCTACCTCGCGATGGGCTGGGCGGCCGTCTTCTTCCTGCCCGACTTCCTGCGCGCGGGCGGCATCGCCGTGCTGGTCCTGGTGGTCGTCGGCGGGCTGCTCTACAGCGCCGGCGGCGTGATCTACGGCATCAAGCGCCCGAACCCCTCCCCGCGCTGGTTCGGCTTCCACGAGGTCTTCCACTTGTTCACGCTCGCCGCGTTCGTCGTCCACTACGTCGGCATCTCGCTGGTGGCGTACCAGCACGCGTAACCCCGCTCGCCCCGCTCTCCGCGGCCACGGCTCACCCGAGCCGTGGCCGTTTTCACGCCGCCCGGCGCACGGCCGGGAAGGAGGCTCGGCCGTGGCCGCCGCCACGGCGGATGCCGGAGAATGACCGGCATGACGCCCGCACGTTCCCCCCTCTCCCCCGCCGACCGACCCCGGCCGGGTCTGCGGGAACGCAAGAAGATCAAGACTCGTGAGGGGATCCGCGCCGCGACCTACGCGCTGATCAAGGAGCAGGGCTACGACGCCACGACGATCGAGCAGATCGCCGACCGGGCCGAGGTGTCGCCGTCGACCGTCTTCCGCTACTTCCCGACCAAGGAGGACATCGTCCTCACGGACGAGTACGACCCGCTGATGCTGGAGGAGTTGCGCGCCCGGCCCGCGGGAGAGTCGTGGACGGACTCGGTGCGGTACGCGGTGCACAAGGCCGTCGACGCGATGACGGCGGAGGACCCCGAGGTGGTCCGGGTGCGGGCGCGCCTCGCGGTCCAGGTCCCCGCCGTGCGTTCCCGGATGATCGAGAGCATGTCGGAGACCGGGCGCCTGCTCCGCGTGGCCCTCGCCGAGCGCTCCGGGCTGGCCCCGGACAGCCTCGACGTGCGCGTCTACGCGACGGCCCTCGTCGGCGGCCTGATGGAGGTCACCATGTCCTGGGCGGAGAACGGTTTCAGGGACGACCTCCGCGTCCTGGTGGACCGCGCCCTGCACGTCCTGGAGCACGGCCTCCCCTCCGGAAATCCCTGAGGCCGCGGCCGGCTCCCATGGCATCCTGACCGGGTGAACGGTCCCGAGATCCACGTCGAGTTCGCCCCCGAGCTGGCCCTGTTCGTCCCGCGTGCGCCGCACCGGACGCTCGTCACCGACGGCGTCTCGTCCCTCGGCCACGTCGTCGAGTCCCTCGGGGTCCCGCTCACCGAGGTCGGCGCGCTGGTCGTGGACGGCCGCACGGTCCCGGCCTCGCACGTCCCGGCGGCGGCCGAGCGGATCGTCGTCCGGCCGGTGGAGCGGCCCCAGCGGGTGCCCGGCGCACCCCTCCGCTTCCTCCTCGACGTCCACCTCGGCACGCTGGCCCGCCGGTTGCGGCTGCTCGGCGTGGACACGGCGTACGAGTCGACGGACATCGGCGACCCGGCGCTCGCCGCCCGCTCGGCGGCCGAGAAGCGGGTCATGCTCAGCCGGGACCGGGGCCTGCTGCGCCGCCGGGAACTGTGGGCCGGCGCGTTCGTCTACAGCACCCGCCCCGACGACCAGCTCCACGACGTCCTCGACCGCTTCGCCCCCGAGCTGCGCCCCTGGACCCGCTGCACCGCCTGCAACGGCCTGCTGGAGGAGGCCACCAAGGAGCAGGTCGCCGACCAGCTCAAGGGCGGCACCCAGCGGTCCTACGACGTCTTCGCCCAGTGCACGTCCTGCGGCCGGGCGTACTGGAAGGGCGCGCACCACGACCAGCTGGAGGCGGTCGTGGAGCGGGCGCTGAGCATGCGTACCCAGAACGGTTGAGTACGCCGGCCGATCCGCCGGGAGGAGCCGGCGGGATTGGCTGGGGGCATGAACACGGCACAGACGACCGGCACCCGGGTGCGGGACGACGTCCGCGTGGCAGCGGGGTGGGGGCTCGGGCTGCTCCTGCCGATGGTGTTCTTCTGCTCGCTCGTGGCCTTCACCAGCGAGCGGGCCGGCGGGTGCCTCACCTACGGCGAGGACTGCCCCGCAGTGCCCGGCTGGCTGCTGTACGGCAGTTTCTGGGTCTCGCTCGTGGCCGGCGGGGCCGCGCTGGTGTGGCCCCGAGCCCGGTGGACGGGCGCCAGGATCGGGGCCGTGCTGGTCCAGTGGGGCGCCCAGCTGCTGCTGGCCGCGCTGATCCTCAGCTACGCCTGACGTCCCCCTTTCCGCACGCGATGCCGTCCTTGTCGCGGTCCAGGTGGTGTCGGTCGCGGCCGTGGACCCGGAGGCGGCCGTAGCCGTTGTGGAGCAGCCAGGTGCAGCGTTCGGCCTGTGGCATCTTCGGGAACGTCCACGGCACGCACTGGTTGATACGGCCGTAGGCGTGGTCGCAGCCGTCGAAGCCCTGGGCCATCCGCACGCCGTGGTGCTGGTGCCCGGCATGCGGTGCGGAGGTGCCCGTGCCCGGTTCGCTCGCCCTCAGCTCGTCGGCGAAGGACTGCACGCGGGCCGCGGCGACCTGCCCCTCGGAGCCGATGCGGACCCACTTCGACACGGACGGCACGCCGTTGGCGTCGACCACCGACAGCATGTACCAGCCGGGTGGCGCCAGGTTGGGGTTGCTGGTCAGGCTGAGGTCGACGGTGTCGCCGTCGACGGTCATCGGCAGGTCGACGTAGCGCTGGTTGGGGTCGGTGGAGTGGGTGACCGCGGCCGGGCGGATCAGGGAGGCCTTCACCACCGGCTTGTCGACGGTGATGCGCTGCGTGGTGCCGTACGTCCAGCGGGTGCTCGCCAGCGAGGTGATCTGCGGCCGGTCGCCCTTGAACAGGTACGGCGGCTGGTAGATCGACACGCGCTGGTCGAAGGAGCCGTTCCCGGGGTTGTTGCCGATGCTGAGCACCCGGCCGTCCGGCAGCAGCGTGGACGAGGAGTGGTAGGTCCGCGGCACCGGGTCGGTGGCCAGGCCCGCCTGGAAGGTGTTGGTCGACGGGTCGTACAGGGAGGCCTCGAAGACGGGGTCCTCGCGGTACGTGTGCAGGGCGCCGCCGGTCTCCAGGACCTTGCCGTCGGGCAGGATCACCGCGGAGACGTAGACCTTGCCCTGGGCGCCGGTCTGCGGGCTGCCGTCGGTGTAGTGGCCCTGCGGCAGGTCGGGGCCGGGCACGTACTGCGGTGAGGCGGCCTTCATGTCGATCAGGTCGGTCAGCCGGAGGGCGTCCGGGGCGACCGTGTGGTTGCCGCCGCCCATGGTGAGGACCTTCTGGTCCTGGGCGGGGGGCAGCAGCACCGACATGGACTCGTCGCGCTCGTCCTTCCTGCGCAGCCCGGGCACCTCGCTGATGGTCCCGGCGTCGTAGTCGTAGACGGACGCGCCGGTGCCGGGCAGGCCGGGGCCGAAGACGTGGCTGCCGGTGTAGAAGAGGCGGCCGTCCTGGAGCAGGATCATCGACGGGTACAGCCCCCAGAAGGACCAGGCCTGCTTGGCCTCGCCCATCGGCAGCCACTTGTTCCGGGCGTAGGAGAAGTGCTCGTTGACGACGGTGCCGGCGGAGTCCTCGCCGAGGCCGCCGAGCGCGAGGACGTCACCGTTGCCCATCTCGGTGGCGGACGGGTACCAGTGCCCGGCCAGCATGTCGTTGACCTGGACGTACCGGTTCTGGTCGGGGTCGAAGACGTAGCTGGTGCGCAGGCCCCTGTAGCCGACGCTGCCGTCCGCGGTGGCGTAGGCCTTGTTGCCGCCGACCACCAGCACCCGGCCGTCCGGGAGCTGGACGTGCCCGGCGCAGAAGAAGTCCGTCGGGGTCGGGATGTCGGTGTAGCTTCCGGTCGCCGGGTCGAACAGCGTGGTCTTGAAGGTGCCCGCGGCGAACGCGTCCCGGTCGTTGCCGGAGCCTGCGATGAGCAGCACCTTGCCGGTGTGCAGCAGCACCGAGTGGACGGCGCGCACCGGGGAGTCGACGGACTGCACGGTCCACCTGCCCCGGCACTCCGGCCCGGTGCCGCCCGACGTGCAGGGGTCCGGGTCGGCGGGGACGGTGGCGTCGGTCATCGCGTAGTCGTCGGTGGTGAGGGTGCCCACGCCGTACAGGGCACCACCCCAGGTGACCTGGTCGGTGTTCGGCGGGATGACCGGCGTGCGCACCTCGGTGCGGGTCCAGCCGGCGGCCTGGGGCAGCGTCTTGAGGTCGGTCCAGTAGACCCAGCCCTGGGCGGTGTCGTGCCGGAACAGGGTGAACGCGACGTTCGGTGTCGTGGACCTGTACCAGAACGACAGGTCGTACTGGTGGCCCGGAGTGACCTGCGGGGCGCAGGAGTTCTCCAGCATCATCGTCTTGCGGTCGCCGTCGGCGCGCCGGGTCAGCTGGATGCGGACGGCGCGGCTGCCGCTGTGGGCGTCGTCGGTGACGGCGAAGGAGAAGTC
Source organism: Streptomyces sp. NPDC046881 (assembly GCF_040645015.1). Lineage (NCBI taxonomy): Bacteria > Bacillati > Actinomycetota > Actinomycetes > Kitasatosporales > Streptomycetaceae > Streptomyces > Streptomyces sp. NPDC046881. Next base: position 7,022 of record NZ_JBEYXJ010000022.1, read on the forward strand.
GTTGTCCCCCCAGCCCGACTTCTCGAAGCACTGCGGGAACCGGGACGGCCCGTCGAGGACCTCCAGGCCCGGGTTCCGCACCAGGTTGCTCGCGGCGGTGGCGCGCTGGGCGCCGAGCGGGCCGAGGCCGACCGCCGCGGCGAACAGCAGCAGGGCGGTCAGCAGCAGGCGGGTGCGGGCCGGCCGCGCTCCGGCCGGTCTGGGCGGGTGGTACGGCATGACGGTGTACGGCAAAGAGGTCCCCCCTCTATCGGTGGCGGGTCCTCCGGCTCAGCCGGCGCGGCCGATGCGGAGGATGTCGATCCGGCCGCCGCCCTCCCCGAAGGTGGCGACCGGGGTGCCGTGCGCGAACAGGGCGCGGAGCGTGGGCAGGTGCTCGCGCTCGCCGCGCAGGGCCGGCGTGGACACGACGTAGTCGATGTCCTTCCAGCCGTGCGGCAGGGTCCTGGTGACCGCCGGGTCCTGGTCGAGCTTGTAGTGCCAGATCACGCCCGTGCCGGGCCGGTATCCGGCGTCCACGGCGTCCAGCCAGAGCACGCCGTCGGTGACCAGGCGGACCTTGGCGCGGTCGCCGGTGTCCGTCTCGCGCAGCCAGCGGGCGGCGTCCCGGTAGACCCGGTTGTCGTCGGCGGTCGTGGCCAGCCGGTCCTGGTGGTACCAGGCGGGGCCGGCGGCCGCCGCGACGGCGAGGACCGCGGCCAGGGCGGCGGTGGCGCGCAGCCGGGGCCGGCCGGGCAGCCGCTCGATGAGGACCTGGACCAGCCCGGCGAGGGTCAGCGCGAGGAAGGGCAGCACCTGCACGACGTACATCTGCGGCAGGTAGCCGCCGGGCCGGAGCGCGACCAGCGCGAGCACCACGACGGCGAGGGCCGCGGGCCGCAGCCGGCGTACCGGCAGCGCGCACAGCGCGGCGACGCCCCCGCCGATCAGCAGGTACGGGTCGCGGGTGAGCCAGTCCGCGAACAGCCGGTGGGCATCGGTGCCGGCCTGGAAGGCGGAGCCGCTGCCCGCGCGCCCGCCGAGCTGGAACTTCAGGGTGCCGAGCAGCGAGACATGGCCGGCGCCGGGCAGCAACTCGCCCTTGAGCAGGGCGTACAGCGGATAGAACAGGCCGGTCAGCACGAAGCCGGAGAAGAAGCCGGCCAGGGAGAACTTGCGGGTGCTGGAGTGGCTGCCCTGCCACATCGCCACCAGCAGCACCGGCAGCAGCACGCCGATGGTCTCCTTGGAGAGCACCGCGAGCGCGAAGGACATGCCGGCCGCGACGTGGTGCCACAGGTGGCGGCGCGGGGAGAGGGCGAAGGCGAACGCGGCCAGCGCCCACAGGACGGCGAAGTTGTCCAGGTAGATCTGCCGGTTCAGGAGGACGGTGAGCGGCGAGAGCGCGTAGAGCAGGACGGCGCCCGCCGCGGTGGGCCGGGCGAGGCCCAGCCGGCGGCCGACGGAGTAGACCAGGACACAGGTCACGGCGGCCACCAGGAGCATGGCCGCGCGGCCCTGGACGAACGTGGGCAGGTCGGGCAGGAGCAGGTTGGGCACCCACGACAGGCCGGAGAGTTGTATCCAGCCCAGCGGCGGGTGGTCGTACCAGTAGGTGTAGTGCGCGAGTGCGCCGTGCCGGACGGCCCAGGCCTGTGCCAGATAGGTGCCCTCGTCGTCGTTGGGAAACGGGTATTTCCCGATTCCCCGCACCCGTACCGCGAGCGCGATGATGATTACCGGAGCAACCCAGAAACAATCCGCCCGAAACAATGTGCGGCGTGCTGCGGGCCGGTCCCCTTGTGAATTCTGTGTCGCCGGCCGGAGAACAACGGCAGTCCCCATGCGGAATCCCCCACCCCCACTTATGGCCCGACACGCTCCAGGGACCTCCCCCTCGAACCCCCTGGAAATCGGGCAGGCCGCAGCATCATGGCACAGGTCGCCCCCGCGGATGTTCGGAATATAAGGTTCCGGTCGTGCACGGAGGCAGCATTGCAGGAGAAATGCCGAACCTGCTAGCTTCACTGGAAAGCTCGCCGCGATCGTTCTCCGGTTCACGCCGGGAAAAACCCCGGAAGACCGGGGGAATTACTGTTCGAAGGGCCCGGGGCACCGGGGGGTGAGAGGGGCCCGAACGATCGCGTTCCGCTGCGCGAGCACGAGGAAGACCAGGGAACCGAGGGGGGAATTCGTGGTCTCCGCTGTCCTGTTCATAGATTCCGTCGTCCTGATGGTGGCCGCCGGCGTCACGCTGTGGTGGATGCTCCATGCCTGGCGCACCCCGGAGACGCTCCAGTCCACGGCGTTCGCCGAGCCCGACGGCAAGCCCGGCCTGTCCTTCTCGCTGCTGGTCCCTGCCCGGCACGAGGAGGCCGTCCTGCGGCACACCGTCGAGCAGATGCTCCGCATCGACCACCCGTCGTACGAGATCCTGATGATCGTCGGTCACGACGACCCGGGCACCGCCGCCATAGCCGGGCAACTCGCCGAGGAGCACCCGGAGAAGGTCCGCACGGTCGTCGACACCCACGAGGTGAAGAACAAGCCGCGCGCCCTGAACACCGCCCTGCCGCACGCCCGCGGCCAGGTCGTCGGGGTCTTCGACGCCGAGGACGTCGTCCACCCCGAGCTGCTCGAACACGTCGACTTCGCCTTCCGGCGCGAGGACGCCGACGTCGTCCAGGGCGGCGTCCAGCTGATCAACTACGAGAGCAGCTGGTACAGCCTGCGCAACTGCCTGGAGTACTTCTTCTGGTTCCGCAGTCGGCTGCACCTGCACGCCCGCAAGGGCTTCATCCCGCTCGGCGGCAACACCGTCTTCGTCCGCTCCGAGCTGCTGCGGGCCACCGGCGGCTGGGACGGCGACTGCCTCGCCGAGGACTGCGACCTGGGGGTACGGCTGTCCAGCGGCGGCGCCAAGGTCGTCGTCGCCTACCACTCCGCGCTCGTCACCCGGGAGGAGACGCCGGACTCCCTCAAGGGCCTCTACAAGCAGCGCACCCGCTGGAACCAGGGCTTCCTCCAGGTGCTGCGCAAGGGCGAGTGGCGCCGGCTGCCCGGCGTCGGCCAGCGGGTGCTCGCCCGCTACACCCTGAGCACGCCGTTCGTGCAGGCCGCGACCGGCGTGATGATCCCGCTCGGCATCCTGGCCGCGCTGATCGGCGGCGTACCGCTGCCCTTCTCGCTGTTCGCCTGGCTGCCCATGATCCCGATGGCCGCGATGGTGGTCTTCGAGGCCGTCGCGCTGCACGACTTCGGCAAGGAGTACGGCTTCCGCATCGGCGTCCGGCACTACGTCAAGCTCATCGCCGGCGGCCCCGTGTACGCGGCCGTGCTGGCCGCCGCCGCGCTGCGCGCCGTGTGGCGCGAGTACACCGGCCGGCACGACTGGGAGCTGACCTCCCACGTCGGCGCCCATCTCCCCGCGCAGCCGCCACAACCCCAGGAGGCCCGATGACGGCACCGCCCGCCCACGTCACGATCGTCGCCCCGCACATCCGGCCACCGGCTCCCGCGACGGCGCTACCCGAGGCGACGGCCCCGCTACCGGACCCGCGGGCCTGAGGGACGGGCTGCCCTCTCACCGGCGCGGGATCCGCGGCCGGGCCCGCGGGCCGATGGTCGGACGCTCGCTCGCCGGCAGGGGGCCGGCGCGCGCCGGTGGGCCGAAGGCGGTCGGGCGGCGGGGGGTGGCGGGCAACGGGGGGCGGGCCTGGTGACCAGGCAGGCACCGGGCGGTCGGGTCCGGTGGCCAGGCGGGCACGCGGAGGGCGGGCCCGGTGGCCAGGCGGGCGGCACGGGGAGGACGCGCCCGATGACCAGACTGGGATGTGGGGGCCCGGTGGTCATCCGGGCATGGGTGGAGTCGGGCCCGGTGACCAAGGGGGGTGTGGGAGGCCGGGCCCAGTGACCACGCGGGCGTGTGGGACGCCGGGCCCAGTGACCACGCGGGCACGGGGAGGCCGGGCCGGTGGTCAGCGGGGTGTGAGCTTCTCGCGCAGGGTCGACGGGTCCGTCACCGGCAGGTCGCAGACGAAGCCGCGGCAGACGTACGCGGTCGGCGCGCCGTCGACGAGGGTGCGGTCGGCGAGCAGCGGGAACTCGTCGCTGCCGGGGGTGCCGCAGGCGACGACGGCACCCGGGGCGACACCCAGCAGCGCCGTACGGTGCAGGGCCGCCGTCCGCTCGTCGTTCAGGTCCGGCCCGACGACCGCCACCTCGCGCGGCCCGTCGAGCAGCGCCTCGGCGGCGGCCAGCCCCCACCCGATGAACCGGGGCACCCGCGGCCCGAGCGTCTTCACGATCCCCAACGCCCGCTCGGCGGCGGTCCGGTGCGCCTCGGAGCCGGTGTGGGCCGCGTAGCCCAGCAGCGCGCCGGCCGCGGCCGTCCAGCCGGAGGGCGCCGCGTTGTCGGTGGGGTCCTGGGGCCGGCGGATGAGCTGCTCGGCATCGGAGGCGGTGTCGTACAGGGCACCGGTCTCCGGGTCGGCGAAGCGGGTGAGGACCTGGTCGAGGAGCAGCCCGGCGAAGTCGAGCCAGACGCCCTCACCGGTCACGGAGGCGAGCGCGAGGAAGCCCTCGGCGACGTCGGCGTAGTCCTCCAGCACGCCGGCGTTGGGGCCGACCCGGCCGTCCTTGCTGGTGCGGGCGAGCCGGGCGTGTTCGTCGAGGTGGACGCGGACGAGCAGGTCGGCGGCGCCGACGGCGGCCTCGGTCAGGTCGGGCCGGTCGAAGTAGGCGCCGGTCTCGGCGAGCGCGGCGACGGCGAGCCCGTTCCAGGCGGCGACGACCTTGTCGTCCCGGCCGGGCGCGGCCCGCCGGGCGCGGGCGTCCAGCAGCCTGCGCTTGACGGACTCGACCTTCCCGGCGTCGTAGACCCCTTCCGTCTGCGGGAGCTGGAGGACGGACTGCCCGTGCTCGAAGGTGCCCTCATCGGTCACGCCGAAGTACTGCGCGGCGAGCTCGGCATCCTCCCCGAGGACCTCGCGGAGCTGTCCGGGCGTCCACACGTAGTACGCCCCTTCCACGTGCCGCCCGGTGCCGTCGTCGCTGTCGGCGTCGAGGGCGGAGGCGAACCCGCCCTCCGCGGTGCGCAGTTCGCGGACGAGGAAGTCGGCGGTCTCCAGCGCGACCCGCCGGGCGAGGTCCGATCCGGTGGCCCGCCACAGATGCGCGTACACCCGGCACAGGAGGGCGTTGTCGTACAGCATCTTCTCGAAGTGCGGCACGATCCAGTCGCGGTCGACCGAGTACCGGGCGAACCCGCCGCCGAGCTGGTCGTAGATACCGCCCCGGGCCATCCGCTCGCACGTGTCCTGGGCCATCTGCAGCGCGCCCTCGGCGCCCGTGCGGGCGTGGTGCCGCAGCAGGAACTCCAGCACCATCGACGGCGGGAACTTGGGCGCCCCGCCGAATCCGCCGCGCTGCGGGTCGTACTCGCGGGTGAGCCCGAGGAGGGCCTGGGCGAGTTCCTGCTCGCCGGGCGCCTCGGCGGCCTGCTGGACGATCTCCCGCTGGGCGAGGTCGCGGACGATCTTCCCGGCAACCTCGCTGACCTCGTCGTGCCGGGTGGTCCAGGCCTGCTGGACGCCCTCCAGCACCTGCCGGAAGGACGGCATGCCGTGCCGCGGGGCGGGCGGGAAGTAGGTGCCGAAGTAGAAGGGTTCGGCGTCGGGCGTGAGGAACACGGTCATGGGCCACCCGCCCTGCCCGGTGGCGGCCTGTACGGCCTCCATGTAGACGGCGTCCACGTCGGGCCGCTCCTCGCGGTCGACCTTGACGCTGACGAAGTGCTCGTTGAGGTAGTCGGCGGTGGCCCGGTCCTCGAAGGACTCGTGCGCCATGACATGGCACCAGTGGCAGCTGCTGTACCCGACGCTCAGCAGCACGGGTTTGCCGGTCCTGCGGGCCTCGTCGAAGGCCTCGACGGACCACGGCCACCAGTCGACGGGATTGTCGGCGTGCTGGAGCAGGTACGGGGACGTCTCATGGGCCAGTCGATTCGCCATACCCCCATCCTGCCGCAGCCCACCGCACCGGGGACGTCAGGCCCGACGGCGGCCTCACGTTTCGCCCGGACCGGCGGGCGCGGCGGCGCGCAGGGGTGGCGGGGCTCAGGGGTGGCGGGGCTCAGGGGTGGCGGGGCTCAGGCATCCTCAGCCCGTCGTTCCGCCGCTGCGCTCCCCCGTCACCGCCCGCGGTTCCGGGGGTTCCGAGGGCCCCGGGCGTCCCGAGGGGTCCCCGGGGTCCCGGCGGTCCCGGGCGTCCCGGCGGGGCCCGGGGGTCCCGGCGGGGCCCGGCGGTCCCGAGGGTCCCGGCGTCCCGGGGGCCCCGGCGGTCCCGGGCGTTCCGGGCGTCCCGGTCGGGTCTCAGGGGTCCCGGGGGTCCCGAGGGTCCTGGGGGCCCCGGGGGTCCCCTGGGCACCGCCCTCCCGTCGAGGACCGGTGGTGGGTCGGCAGCCGGGTCCCCACCGAACCCTCACCACCCCCGCTGATCGTCACCCCCTCGCCATCCCGCCTCCCCCGAAGGACACTCGTGGGCAGAGGAGTTGCCGCCGGAGGGGGACGGGACATGCGGGACGGTCATCGGGCGGAAGCCGAGCGGTTGCTGGTGCGGGCCGTGGAGGAGGAGGTGCGGCGGTCGGGTGGACGGGTCGACGGCCAGGTGCTGCTGGCCCGGGCGCGCGGCGCGCTGGACGCGATGGCGGGGGCGGCCGGCGAGGAGTACGAGGCCTACACGCGCGCACTGGACGAGGCGGAGGCCGGACGGCTGACCTTCGGGCAGCGGTACGCGCGCGCGGGCGCCGGAACGGCGTTGCTGGTGGCGGCCGTTGCCGCCGTGGCCGCCGCCGTCGCCGACCTGTCGCTCGGCACGGGCACCGGCACGGCCCTCGGCGCGGGTGCCACCGTGGCCGTGGTGGGCGCCGCGGCCACGGTGGTGAAGGTGGCCGGCGCGCATCTGCCGGCCGTCCACCACCGCGCGGGCGCGGCCGGCCAGCCCGGCGGCCCGGAACAGCTGCGGTTGCAGTGGCTGACCGCGCTGGAGGTGCGGGGCATCCGCCCGTTCCTCGACCAGCAGCGGGTGCTGAGCGCCTCCACGGGCGGGAAGAAGACCGGCGGTGGCCCGGCGTTGCGCGGCACGGACAAGAGCGCGGCGGCCCGCAGGCGCTCGGTGCTGGAGCAGTCCTTCGGGCAACTCCCGGAGGCCGACGGCGTGTTCGCGGGACGGCGGGCCGAGCTGGGGCGGATCAGGCAGTGGGCGCAGGCGGCCCGCGCGGTCACCGAGACCCGGCCGACGGTGGTCGTGCTGCACGGCGAGCCCGGCTCCGGCCGGACCACGCTCGCGGTGCGCGCGGCGCACGAGCTGCGGGACCACTTCCGGGGCGCGGTGGTGGTGGACCTGCGCGGCGGCAGCCGGGAGGAGGCGCCGCTGTCCACGCGGGACGCGCTGCTGCACCTGCTCAACCGGCTGGGCGCGCCCCGTGAGCAGCTGCTGTTCCGGGAGCGGTCCTCCCCCGACCAGCAGGTCAAGCGGCTCGGCGAGCTGTACCACCGGCATCTGACCGGCCTGCCGGTGACGATCGTGCTGGACGACGCCTCGGATCCGGAGCAGGTGCGCGCCCTGGTGCCGGAGCGCTCCGACAGCCTGGTCCTGGTCACCGCCCGCACCCCCCTCGACCTGCCCGCCGACCTGCCGGCCTGGGTGCACGAACTGCCGGTACCGGCGCTGGACGCGGCAGGCGCCGAGGAGCTGCTGAGCGCGGCGGCGGAGGACGCAAATAGGCAAGGGAGCGAAGCGACTTCCTTGGAAGGGCGGCGGCGGGAGACGGGCGGGACGTACGACGCCGAGTCCACCGACCGGATCCGCGAGCTGTGCGGGGGGCTGCCGCTGGCGCTGCGGACCGCGGGCTCCGCGCTGGGCCCGCGCTCACCGCGGCAGCTGGCCGCGGACCTGGGCGCGTACGGCCCGGTGGAACCGGTGGAGCGGGCGCTGTGGCTGCGCTACACCGACCAGCCGGAGCCCACCCGCCGGCTGCTGAGGCGGCTGGCGCTGGCGGGCCGGGCCTCGCTGGGCGCGGCGGCGGCCGCCGCCCTGCTCGCCACCGACGAGGCCGAGGCCACCCGGCACCTGGTGGCGCTAGCCCGGGCCGGCCTGATCGACCATGTGCGCGGCAGCCGGTACCGGCTGCACGACCTGGTGCGGGCCTTCGCACACGCCCGCCTGCTGGACGAGGAGGACCCGGCCGAGCGGGCGGCGGCCCAGGAGCGGCTGATCGTGAACTACGCGGAGCTGGCCGACGCGGTGCTGCGCCTGGTCGACGGGAACATGTCGACGCGGTCGAACCAGTTCGGCTCGCACGGCTTCCCCTCCCTCGACGAGGCGCTGCGCTGGCTGGACGACGAGTCCAGCTTCATCACGGCGGCCCTGCGGCATGCGGAGGGCGTGGACCAGGCGGCCGTGCTGAACCTGCTCGGCGCGCTGTGCGACTACTGCCTGCTGCGCGGCGACCTGTACCGGCTCGGTGAGATCAGCGAGCTGGCGCAGTCGGTGGACCAGGGCCTGCTGGTGCGTTCGGTGCAGTGGCGTACCGGTATCGCGGCCCGGCAGCTGGGCGAGCTGGACAAGGCGCGCACCACGCTGGCCTCGGTCGTCGACCTGTACCGGGAGGCCCACCACGACGCGGGCGCGGCCCGCGCCCTGACCTCGCTGGGGATCACGCTGCACCACCAGGGCAACCTCACCGAGGCCGCCGCCAAGCTCCAGGAATCCCTGGACCTGCAGTCCGCGCCGGAGCTGGCGACGGACCGGGCGTGGACGATGCACGCGCTGGCGGCCGTGCAGCGGGACCGGGCCCGGCTGGCGGAGGCGCTGGACCTGCTCACCCGCTCCCTGGTCCTGCACCGCGAGGGCGGCTCGGTGCACGGCGAGGCCTGGGCGCACTTCCAGCTGGGCCAGCTGGCGCTGCGGCTGGGGGACGTACCGCGCGCGGAGACGGAGCTGCGGGCGGCCCTGGAGCGGTACGGCAGGACGCACGACGCCCGCGGGGAGGCGTGGGCGCTGACCCAGCTGGCCCGGGCCCGGCTGGTGGACGGCGACGCCGCCGCCGCCGTGGAGAGCCTGCGCCGGGCGGCGGTCCGGCACCGGGACAACGAGGACGCGCGCGGCGAGGCGTGGACGCTGTACTACCTGGGGCAGGCCCTGGAGGAGACCGGCGAGCTGGACCGGGCGGTGCGCGAGCTGGAGCGGTCCCGGACGATGTTCTCCCGGATGCGGGACGTCTACGGCTTGGCCTGCGCCCGGCACCACTCGGCGCGGGCGACCCGGGACCAGCGGGCCGCGCAGACCGGCTCGCTGCGCAATTCCGGTTTCGCCCGGCAGCTGCTGGTGGACGCGCGCGCCGACTTCCAGCGGATCGGCGTGGCCCACGGCGAGGCCTGGACCTGTCTGGAGCTGGCGGTGGTGGACGCGGGCAACGCGCGCACGCAGCAGGCGCTGGCGCTGTGCGACGAGGCGCTCACCCTGTTCTCGTCGTACGGCGACCGGCGCGGCGAGGACTGGGCCCGCTTCCTGCGCTGCACCCTGCTGCCGTACGCGGCGCCGGGCGGGGTGGAGGTGGGCACGGCGGTCGCCCAGGAGGAGCTGGCCCAGCTGGCCCGCGCCACGCATCCGCTGCGGGACGAGAAGCTGGACGACTACGTGTCGGCGTACGCCCTGCTGCTGGAACGGGGCGTGCAGCTGGAGGCCGGCTGGCAGGCCTGGCGTCTGCGCATGACTCCGGACCGCCACGCCCGGGAGGTGATGGGAGTGGCGGTACCGGCGGGGGGCTGACCCGCGCCGTCAGCCCTGCTGGGCCGGGGAGTCGGCCTTCTGCCGGGCCGGCTCCGCGTCGGCGTCCGGGGCCTCCTTGAAGTCGACCTTCTGCATGTGCTTGCTCATCGACTTCATCAGGCCCCACACGGCCAGGGCCATCACCGCGAAGACGACGAAGCCGAGGACACCGGGGGTGACCTTGTTCTCGTCCACCTCCTTGGCGAGGGGGACGAGGTGCGTCACTGCCAGGCTCACGCTTGCGCTCATGTCAGGCATTGTCCCGGATGCCCGCGAAGAGGTCGTCCTCGGGGATGGAGGTGTCGACGAGGGACTTCGCCAGCTCGTACTCCTCCGTCGGCCAGACCTCCTTCTGGAGCTCCAGCGGCACCTTGAACCAGCCGCCGTCCGGGTCGATCTGGGTGGCGTGGGCGATGAGCGCCTTGTCGCGGATCTCGAAGAACTCCGCGCACGGGATGTGCGTGGTCAGGGTGCGCTCGGTGCGCTCCATCTCGTTCCACCGCTTGAGCCACTCGCCGTACGGCGACTCCAGGCCGCGGGCGAGCATGGCCTGGTGGAGGGCCTCGGTGCGGGGGCGGTTGAAGCCCTGGTTGTAGTAGAGCTTCAGCGGCTGGTAGGCGGGCCCGAACTCGGCCTCGGGGTACTTCTCGGTGTCCGCCGCGCCCTCGAACGCCACCATGGAGATCTTGTGGGTCATGATGTGGTCGGGGTGCGGGTAGCCGCCGTTCTCGTCGTAGGTGGTGATCACCTGCGGGCGGAAGGATCGGATCTGCTTCACCAGCTCGCCGGCCGCGTCGTCGACGTCCTCCAGGGCGAAGCAGCCCTCGGGCAGCGGCGGCAGCGGGTCGCCCTCCGGCAGGCCGGAGTCGACGAAGCCGAGCCATTCCTGCCTGACGCCGAGGATCTCCCGCGCCTCGTCCATCTCCTTGCGGCGGACCTCGTGGATGTGCTCCTCGATGTAGGTGTCGCCCTGCAGCTTGGGATTGAGGATGGACCCGCGCTCTCCGCCGGTGCAGGTCACCACCAGCACGTCCACCCCCTCGGACACGTACTTCGCCATGGTGGCCGCACCCTTGCTCGACTCGTCGTCGGGGTGCGCGTGAACGGCCATCAGTCGCAGCTGGTCAGTCAAGACTCAATCCTTGGTCAGTCGGCGCCCCGGGTTCGTGGGGTGCAGTCAAACAGGTGCCGCCCCGAAGGGGCGTCCTTGAGGGGCGGTGGTCGGGCGACGGGCGGGCGGCTTCTATAGTGACCGAATCGGGGGGCGAATAATTCCGCGGAGAGGACGATCATGAGTACCGCGAGCACGCGGCTGCCCGAGGGCCGCTACGGCCGTCCCTCGGATCAGCGCGCCGACCGCAAACTCAAGATCGCCGGTTCGGTGCTGGGCGCGGTCCTGCTCGCACTGATCGGCTATTTCGCCTACCACTACGTCGCGCAGAACGAGATCAGCGCCGAGGTCATCACCTTCAAGGCCTCCGACGACGCGGTCCGGGTGCACCTGGAGGTCCGCAAGGACGCCGGTGCCTCCGGCTACTGCACCCTGCGCTCCCAGTCGGCCGACGGCGCCGAGGTGGGCCGCGCCGACTTCCGCTTCTCCGGGCCGGCCACCCGGATCGACAAGGTCGTCACGCTCCGTACGACGGCACAGGGGACGACGGCCGAGCTGCTGGGCTGCCACGCCGGCTGAGAGCCCGGGACACCACCCGGATTCACCCGGAATGCGTAGGCTCTGACCTGCGCTGATGTGATTCTGGTGGCTTATGTCCTCCCCCTTCCGCCGTTGAATTGTTAGGCTCGTGGTTTCGCCCATCCAAGAGGGAACATGCTTCTGGGTAGGGCGATGCTTTGTATTCCCAGTACCGACGAGGAGCACCCTGTGACCCAGACCAGCGAGAACGTCACCTGGCTGACCCAGGAGGCGTACAACAAGCTCAAGGACGAGCTTGAGTACCTTACTGGTCCTGCGCGCACGGAGATCGCAGCCAAGATCGCGGCCGCGCGCGAGGAGGGCGACCTGCGCGAGAACGGCGGGTACCACGCGGCCAAGGAGGAGCAGGGCAAGCAGGAGCTCCGTGTGCGCCAGCTGACCCAGCTCCTCGAGAACGCCAAGGTCGGCGAGGCGCCGGCCGCGGACGGTGCCGTCGCGCCGGGCATGGTCGTCACGATCGCCTTCGACGGTGACGAGGACGACACGCTGACGTTCCTGCTCGCCTCGCGCGAGTACGCGAGCGCCGACATCGAGACGTACTCCCCGCAGTCCCCGCTCGGCTCGGGCGTCATCGGCCACAAGGTCGGCGAGGACGCGGAGTACGAGCTGCCGAACGGCAAGAAGGCCTCGGTGCGCATCCTGAAGGCCGAGCCGTACTCCGGCTGACCGGAGCCCCTGGTTCGCTTCCGGCCCCCGGCGCCCTCAGGGCCGCCGGGGGCTTTGTCATGGCCTGGGCCGTGTCGCGGGCCGGTGCCGCCCGCGTCAGGCGGCCGCGGAGCGGTACTTGCGTACCGCGAGGGTGCGGAAGACCACGATGATCAGGACCGACCAGATCAGCGAGGCCCAGACCGGGTGTTCCATCGGCCAGGCGCCCGAGGGTGACTGCCCGGGGTTGGCGAACAGCACGCGGGTCGCCTGCACGGTGGCGCTGAACGGGTTCCACTCCGCGACGTGCCGCAGCCACGGCGTCATGTTGCCGGTGTCCACGAACGCGTTGGATATGAAGGTCACCGGGAACAGCCAGACCAGTCCGCCGGAGGTGGCCGCCTCCGGGGTGCGGACGGTGAGGCCGATCAGCGCGCCGATCCAGGTGAACGCGTACCCGAGCAGGAGCAGCAGGGCGAAGGCGGCCAGGACCTTGCCGGCGTTGGTGGGGCCGTCGGAGCCGGCCCGCCAGCCGACGAGCAGCGCGACCACGGCGAGGACCAGCAGGGTGAGCGCCGTCTGCACGAGGTCGGCGAGGGTGCGGCCGGTCAGCACCGCACCGCGCGCCATGGGCAGCGAGCGGAAGCGGTCGATGAGGCCCTTGTGCATGTCGTCGGCGATGCCTGCGCCGGAGCTGGCGGTGGCGAAGGTGACGGTCTGCGCGAAGATGCCGGCCATCAGGAAGTTCTTGTAGTCGAGCGCGCTGGTGCTGGCGCCGATCTTCATCGAGCCGCCGAACACGTAGGTGAACAGCACCACGAACATGATGGGCTGGATCAGCCCGAAGATCAGCATTTCGGGGATGCGGGACATCCGGATCAGATTGCGTTTGGCAACGATCAGTGAGTCGCGGACGGACCGGCCGACGGGGTTGCCGGGCGCCGCGGCGGGCACGGCCTCGGTGACGGCGCTCATTTCACGGCCTCCTTGCCGGTCTGCTTGCCGGTCCGCCCGGCGTTCTGCTCGTCCTGGCCGGTGGTCTCGGCCGCGTGTCCGGTCAGGGAGAGGAAGACGTCGTCGAGGGTGGGGCGGCGCAGGCCGACGTCGTCTATCTCGATCCCCCGCGTGTCCAGTTCGCGGATGACCTCCGCGAGCAGCTTGGCGCCGCCGGTGACGGGCACCGTGAGCTTGCGGGTGTGCTCCTCGACCGTGGTCTCGCCCTTGCCGAAGCCGCGCAGCACCTCCACGGCGGTCGCGATGTGCTCGCGCTCGTGCACCACGACCTCGACGCGCTCGCCGCCGGTGCGGGCCTTGAGCTGGTCGGAGGTGCCCTGGGCGATGACCCGGCCGTGGTCGACGACCGCGATGTCGTGGGCCAGGTGGTCGGCCTCCTCCAGGTACTGCGTGGTGAGCAGCAGCGTCGTACCGCCGGAGACGAGCTGTTTGATGACCTCCCACAGCTGCTGGCGGTTGCGTGGGTCGAGGCCGGTCGTGGGTTCGTCCATGAACATCACCGGCGGCGAGACCACGAGGGCCGCGGCGAGGTCCAGCCGGCGGCGCATGCCTCCGGAGTAGGTCTTGGCGGGGCGGTCGGCGGCGTCGGCGAGGTTGAACTGGTCCAGCAGCTCCGCCGCGCGGGCCCGGGCCGCCTTCGCCCTCATCTGGTAGAGCTGTCCGACCATCTGCAGGTTCTCCCGGCCGGTCAGGTACTCGTCGACCGCCGCGAACTGGCCGGACAGGCCTATGGAGCGGCGCACCGCGTCGGGGTGCCGCAGCACGTCGACGCCCGCGACGACCGCCTTGCCGCTGTCGGGGCGCAGCAGGGTCGTCAGGCAGCGGACGGTCGTCGTCTTGCCGGCGCCGTTCGGCCCGAGCAGGCCGAGGACCGTGCCCTCGGGCACGTCGAGGTCGACGCCGTCCAGTGCCCTTACGTCGCCGAAGGTCTTCACCAGGCCTTCGGCATAGATGGCGCCTGGCATGTGTGTCTCCACGTCGTCGGGGATTCGGGGAGCGGATTCTCCGCAAAGGCTAGGTTTGCGCGCTCGGCCGCGCCCGCCCTTTTCCACAGGCGCGGCGACGACCGCACAGGAACCATAACGCGATGTATCGCGTCTCTCAATACACTTCACCCGGACGGGTGGAGGGATCGCCGTGGCCTCCCGGCGCCGGTGTCAGGCGATGACGGTGTAGCCGGCGTCGCGCAGCGACTGGCCGACCTCGGCGCAGTGCGCCGGACCCTTCGTCTCCAGGTGCAGCTCCACCTCGGCCTCGGAGAGCCCGAGCCGGGGGTCGGTACGGACGTGGCTCACGTCGAGGACGTTGGCGTCGACCGCCGACAGCACCCCGAGGAGCGTGGCGAGCGCCCCCGGGCGGTCCGTCAGCCGCAGCCGTACGGCCAGGTAGCGGCCCTGTGCGGCCATGCCGTGCCGCAGCACCCGCTGCATCAGCACCGGGTCGACGTTGCCGCCGGAGAGCACCGCGACCACCGGGCCCTCGAAGGCGTCCGGCGCGCCCAGCAGCGCGGCCACCGGGCTCGCCCCGGCCGGCTCCACGACCAGCTTGGCCCGCTCCAGGCAGAGCAGCAGCGCCGCCGACAGCTGGTCCTCGCTGACCGTGCGGACCTCGTCGACCAGCTCGCCGACGATCCCGAAAGGCACCAGGCCCGGCCGCCCCACCTTGATGCCGTCGGCCATCGTCGCCGGGTTCTCCAGCGACACCGGGCGCCCGGCGGCCAGCGACGGCGGATAGCAGGCGGCCCCCTCCGCCTGCACGCCGACGATCCGGACGTCCGGCCGCAGCGCCTTCACCGCCACCGCGATACCGGCCGCGAGCCCGCCGCCGCCCATGCCGACGACGATCGTCCGCACCTCCGGGCACTGCTCCAGGATCTCCAGGCCGACCGTGCCCTGACCGGCGATGACGTCGGGGTGGTCGAAGGGGTGGATGAACACCGCGCCCGTCTCGGCGGCGTACTCCTGGGCGGCGTGCAGCGTCTCGTCGACCACCTGGCCGTGCAGGCGCACCTCGGCGCCGTACTCCCGGGTCGCGCTGATCTTCGGCAGGGGTGCGCCCTTCGGCATGAACACCGTGGAGTGCACGCCCAGCAGCGAGGAGGCCAGCGCCACGCCCTGCGCGTGGTTCCCGGCGCTCGCGGCCACCACGCCGGCCGCCCGCTCCTCCGGCAGCAGCCCGGCGATCCGCACGTAGGCGCCGCGCAGCTTGAAGGAGCCGGTCCGCTGCAGGTTCTCGCACTTGAGGTGCACCGGCGCGCCGACCAGCTGGGACAGGTGCCGGCTGCCTTCCATCGCGGTCGCGCGCGCGACGCCCGAGAGCATCTTCTGGGCACCGCGCACGTCGTCGAGGGTGACGGAGCGCAAGGAGTCAGCCGTGCGGTAGCTCATGACTCCAGCATCGCAGTTCACGTTTGCGCACGACGGGTGTGACCAAGCAGCGAGACCGGTTTGCGCAGCGCCGGTACGGCTCGGCGCCGGGCCGCGTACCCTGTCCCCCAACCCAGCAGCCCTTCATGAAGCGAGCCTCCGGCCATGCCCACAACACCTGAAATGTCGATGGACATGACGACCGTCGGTGACACCGGTCTCCTCGACATCCTCCAGCACGAGGTGGCGGTGTTCGCCCGCCGTGCCGAACAGACCCGGCTCGGCGGCGTCGGCCAGGTGCGCAACTCCATGGACCGCGCCGCGTACCTGCTGCTCAACCGCCTCGACAAGGAAGGCCCGATGGGCGTCAAGGCGCTCGCCGCGAGCATGGGGATCGACTCCTCCACGGTCACCCGGCAGGTGGCGCCGCTGGTCGACACCGGGCTCGTCAAGCGCACCTCGCACCCGGAGGACGGGCGTGCCGTGGTGCTCCAGCTCTCCCCGCGCGGCGCCGCCCGGCTGGAGGAGGTGCGCTCGTCCCGGCGTCAGCTCATGGCCGAGCTGACACACGACTGGGCGCCGGAGGAGCGCGAGCAGTTCTGCACGCTCCTCACCCGCTTCAACGTCGCGCTGTCCGCGCGGATGTCGGTGCAGGGCGTGCCGGCGACGGAGCAGCCGCCGGCCTCCTGAGCCGGGCACCGCACGGCAGGGCCCGCACCTCTTGACCCGGGGCCGCCACTGGCCTCATATGAGACCGGGTCCGCACAGGACCCCGTCGGGGGGAGGCGTGGTGCGTGATCGGCGAGCGGCCCGTGACACCCGCAGGGCCCGGGAGTTCGAGGCGTTCGCCGCAGGCGCGTCCGGGCGCCTGCTGCACGCCGCCATGCTGCTCACCGCGGAGGCGCCGGACGCCAACCCGCGCGCGCGGCGCCTGCTGACGCTCGCGCTCGCCCACACCTACGCCCGCTGGGACCGGCTGCGCGGCGAGGACCCGTACGACTGCGCCCGGCAGTACCTCGCCACGCGCTTCGCACGCACCACCTGGCACCAGTACGGCGCCTTCGGCCGGGCCCGGCCGGATCCGCGCAGTCCGCTCGCCGCGCTCACACCGCGGGAACGGCTGGTCCTGGTGCTGCGGCTCTACGAGGGGGTGGCCGAGGAACAGACCGCGGCCCTGCTCGGCCTGCCCGTGGAGCGCGTCCACACCCTCTGCGACCGCGCCACGGCCACCGTGCTCCACCCGGGGCCCCCTGCGGCCCCGCGCCCGGCGAACCCGAAGACGGCGCTGTCATGAGGCCCGCCGACGGTGCTGCCGCCCTGCCGCACGGCCGCCCCGCGCGCGGAGGGCTTGTCGCGTGCGTCGCGTGCGGTGGGCCGGAGGGGAGGCCGCGGTGAACCGGGGCGAGCGGGAGGCCGCCGTGCGGCGGATCATGGAGCAGGGCGTCGCGCCGGTGCCGCCGGATCTGCACGGGGACGCGGTGCGCCGCGGGGACCGTCTGCTGCGGCAGCGCCGGCTGGTGCGCCGGGTGCTGTGGCTGCTGGCGTGCGCCGCGGCCGTCGCGTTCGCCGTGTGGGCGGCCGACGCCCACCCGTGGGCGGAGCCGCCCTCGCAGACGACTCCACCGCTCACGGGCTGGTGACGAACCCGGCCGTCAGCTGAGTGCCTGCCGCAGGTCCTCCAGCAGGTCGTCGACGTTCTCGATGCCGACGGACAGGCGGACCAGGTCGGCCGGGACCTCCAGCGCGGAGCCGGCCGCGGAGGCGTGGGTCATCCGGCCGGGGTGCTCGATCAGCGACTCGACGCCGCCGAGGGACTCGCCGAGGGTGAAGATCCTGGCGCGGTTGCACACCTCGATCGCCGCCGCCTCGCCGCCCTCGACCCGGAACGACACCATGCCGCCGAACGCCTTCATCTGCTTGACGGCGACGTCGTGGCCGGGGTGCTCGGGCAGCCCCGGGTAGCAGACGCCGCTCACCCGCGGGTGCCGGGTCAGCATGTCGGCGATCTTCGTGGCGTTCTCGCTGTGCCGGTCCATGCGCACCGCGAGGGTCTTGGTGCCGCGCAGCACCAGCCAGGAGTCGAAGGGGCCGGCGACGGCGCCCATCGCGTTCTGGTGGTAGGCCAGCTCCTCGCCGAGGCCCGGGTCGGAGACGATCAGCGCACCGCCGACCACGTCCGAGTGGCCGCCCATGTACTTGGTCAGGGAGTGCACGACGACGTCCGCGCCGAGCGTGAGCGGCTGCTGGAGGTAGGGGGTGGCGAAGGTGTTGTCGACGACCAGCTTCGCGCCCGCGTCGTGGGCGACCTGGGCGACCGCGGCGATGTCGGTGATGCCGAGCAGCGGGTTGGAGGGGGTCTCCACCCAGACCGCCTTGGTCTTCGGGGTGATCGCGGCGCGGACGGCGGCCGGGTCGCTGGTGTCGGCGACCGACCACTCCACGCCCCAGCGGGTGGCGACCTTGGCGAAGAGCCGGAAGGTGCCGCCGTAGGCGTCGTTGGGGATCACGACGTGGTCGCCGGGGGTGAGCAGCGTACGCAGCAGGGTGTCCTCGGCCGCCAGGCCGGACGCGAAGGCGAGGCCTCGGCGACCGCCCTCCAGCGCGGCGAGGTTCTCCTCCAGGGCGGTGCGGGTCGGGTTGGCGCTGCGGCTGTACTCGTAGCCGCCGCGCAGCCCGCCGACGCCGTCCTGCTTGTAGGTCGAAACCTGGTAGATCGGCGGGACGACCGCGCCGGTGAGGGGATCCGCGGTGTTACCCGCGTGGATCGCGAGAGTCTCGAAGTGCTGACTGATGTGGCTGTCACTCATGTGTACCGAGCGTAGTGCGCCCGGCCCGTTCCCGATGCCTGGCAAGAGGGATTCGTCCTGTCTTGCAATGCTGCCGTCATGCTCGGGGGCGAACGGCCGGGCGGCCGGACCGGTGGGCTCCGGCCACGGCCGGCCCCGCTCCGGGCCGGCTCCGGCCCGCTCCGGACCCGCGCCTCTGTCATGCCCCGGTCGGGAGTTTTCCACAGCCGGGCGGTGGGGTTCGCCAATTTCCGGCGGCGTCTGGAACGCTGGAGGCATGGCGATTCTCTGGCTGCTGATGGCGCTGCTCATGCTGGGCTTCGTGCTGCTCCCGTTCCTGCGGCGCAGGCGTGGGGTGATCGAGCAGGTTCCCCCGGGACACCCGGACGCCGCCGACCCGGCGGCCTACGGCTTCCTGCGCCAGGAGGAGCTGGACGTGCGCCTGCCCGGCCCGGACGAGGACCTGCTGGCGGTCCTGGAGCTGGTCCAGCGCACCCAGGACTACCGGGCCGCGGCCCAGCTGCTGGCCGGCACCGAGTCCGAGGGCGAGCTGCGCTGGCAGCGGGTGCAGGCCCTCGCGGGCGCCGCCGCGCTGGAGCTCCAGCAGCGGCCCGGCGGGGTGCACGAGACGCCGGGCGGCCAGTGGCTGCGGGTGTGGCGGGCCGAGCAGCCCAAGGACGCGGGCGGCGCCGCCGTCCACGCGGAGTTCCTGGTGCAGCAGGCCTGGCGGACGGCGACGCCGGGCACCGCGGAGTTCCGGATCATCATGGAGGAGGCGCAGGCCGCCTGCGCGCAGGCGGCCCTGCTGGCCCCGGGCGACCCGGTGCCGTACGTCATAGAGCTGTCCATCGCGCGCGGCCTGGCCTATTCGCCGGCCGAGTTCGACCAGCTCTGGCTGAAGATCGTCGACCGCGCCCCGCACCACATGGGCGCGCACCTGGCCGCGCTGCACTACTGGTGCGAGAAGTGGCACGGCTCGCGCGAGCAGGCGTACTCCTTCGCCGAGGCCGCCGCGGCCCGCGCCCCGGAGGGCTCGCTGCTCGCCGCGCTGCCGCTGTTCGCGGTGTTCGAGCACCTCCCGGAGGTGAACCTGGTCCGAAGCCTCTACCGGAGCGAGGTCGTCACCAAGGCGATCCACGGCGCGCTGCACGCGGTCCGCGCGGCCCGCCCCGACGACCCGACGCTTCCCCACGTCCGGCACCTGCTGGTGTTCTTCCTGGTCCCCGCCGAGCGCTGGGCGGAGGCCATGGAGCAGTTGATACACATCGACGGCCATGTCGGGGCGCTGCCGTGGACCCTGACCGACGACCCGGCCGCCGCGTTCGCCGTGCACCGCGCCCTGGCCGTGGCCGGTTACGAGGCCAACGGCGGCAGCCCGGCGGGCCTCCCCGGCTGACCGGCGCGCCGGCCGGCGGCCCCAACCGCCCGTCACCCCCTTCACATTGCCCTTCTGACCTGCGGTAGGGCATACTCCGCATCCCCCCACACCGCACCACCAGCACCGTCCCAAGGTCGTACCGCGAGCACCACCAGCACCACCACACGCACGACGACCGCACACCGCACCACCCGCACCGACCGGCCCCCGCCGGTCCGGCGCTCCGTCATGTCCCTTTTCTGAGGTCCTGTGGGGGGATCTGCCCGATGGGCGCAACTCTGCGCGCGCTGCGCGCCCTTGTCCTGCTGCTCGGCTTCTATCTGCTGAGCCTCGTCCTGCTCGCCGCGCTGATCGGCATCGACGTCCTCGTGTTCAGCTGGGGACACGGCCCGCTCACGGCGAAGGTCGGCTTCGTCACGGTGGTGCTGGCCATCCCCGTCGTCCGCGGCATGCTCATGCTGCGCACCCCCAAGGGCGAGGACGGCCCCGGCATCCTGGTCACCGAGGCCGACGAGCCCCGGCTGTGGGCGCTGGTCCGGGAGCTGGCCGCGGCGGCCGGCACCCGCGCCCCCGACCGGATCCTGCTCACCGGCGAGGTCAACGCGGCCGTCAGCGAGGACCCGCGGTTGCTCGGCCTGTTCGCCGGCCCGCGCCGCCTCTACCTCGGCGTCCCGCTGCTGACCGGCCTGACCGAGGCCCAGCTGCGCTCCGTACTCGCCCACGAGTTCGGGCACTTCACCGGCGGCGACACCCGGCTGTCCGCGCTCGTCGTGCGCGGACGCGTGCAGATCGGCCGGGTCATCGGCCAGTTCCACGCCAAGGCGGACGACAAGGTGGCCGCCGACCGGGCCCGGCAGGAGAGGGCGTCCGCCAAGCGGGTCGCCAAGGGCAAGAAGGCCAAGCAGGTCGACACGACCGGCGTCGGGGCGACGTACCGGACGATGGCGCGGATCTACACCGCGTACGGCAAGTTCTACCTGCGCGCCTCGCTGTCCACCGCGCGCGGCCAGGAGTTCGCCGCCGACCTGACCGCCGCCCGGATCGCCGGACGGGACGCGACCGCGTCGGCGCTGCGCGAGATCCCGGTGCTGTCCGCCTCCCACGACTTCTACCTGGAGTCCTACGCCACCCTGGGCCTGCAGGCCCGGCTGCTGCCCCCGCGCGGCGAGTTCTTCGGCGGTTTCGGCAAGCTGCTGACGGCCCGTGAACTGGAGCTGGTGAACCTCCGCACCGAGCTGCCGGAGGAGCCGGCGGGAGCGTACGACTCCCACCCGCCGATCGCCGAGCGGGTACGCCGGATCGAGGCGCTGCCCGCCGACGGCCGCGCCGACGAGGCCAAGGGAGCGGCGCTGGCCCTGCTCGCCGACCCGGCGCGCACGCTGGCCGCCCTGGAGGACGCCGTCCTCGCCGACGAGCTGCTCCGCTACCCGCGCGCGGCCGGCTGGGAGGAGCTGCTGGACGCCTCGATGGCCGCGGGCCTGGCGGTGGCACAGACCCCGCTGCACCGGGCGCTGACCGGATACACCGGGCAGCCGGCGACGCTGCCGGCGCTGCTGGACGTCATCGACGACGGCCGGCTGTGGCGGCTGGCGGAGAAGCTGCCGCTGTCGGAGGAGGCGGCGGCCGCGAAGGGGCGGGCGTTCCGCGAGTTCGTACGGCCCGTGCTGCGCCGCTCGCTGCGCACCATGGTGCTGGCGGAGTTCAGCTCCCGTTCGCTGCTGCACTGGGAGTTCTCCTGGACGCGCCCGGCAACCGTGCGGCTGCCCGGCTGGGGCTCGGAGACGGAGGACGACGGTCCCGAGGCGGCGCTGGAGGAGGCCGTGGAGGCGGCGCTCGCCGACCACCCCGACACCACGGCGCTGCGGGCGCTGCTGCCGCCGGCGACCCAGCACGCCTGACCGGTCCGCCGGCGCCCCAGCACCCCTGTCCGGCCCCCGCCCCGCACCCCCAGGGAGCCCCGCCTGCCCCTCCATCCCTCCCCGCTCTCCCCTGACCCCCACGTCCTGCCGCCGTCCCCCGAGAAGGAAACGAACCCACCCCCATGACCGTCCTGTTCTGGATACTGGGCGCCCTGGCCGTCCCCACGCTGATCTTCGTGCTGTGGCTGGCCTGGGTGTTCCTGAAGGAGCTCTTCCACCCGACCCCCGACGACGACGCGGAGGCGGCGGAGGCCGCCGAGGCCGCGCAGGCCGCGGAGAAGCTCGGCCTGCTGCCCGCCGAGCGGCAGAACACCGACCTCGCCGCGCCCCAGCCGGCGGAGTGGACCACCGTGCTGGCCGCGGTGCGCGGCGGCGACTGGAAGCCGGCCGCCGACCTGCTCGCGACGATCGGCCGGGACTGGGAACGCCGGTCCGCGGTCGCCTACCTGCTGGCCGAGTGCGCCGCCGAGGAGGACTCCTGGCTGCTGGCGTGGGAGACCGAACGGCGGGACGACCCGGACGCGGCCGTGGTCCGCGCCCGCAGCACGGTGATCCTGGCCTGGAAGCTGCGGGGCGGCAAGCGGGCCGAGTACACGACCAGGGAGCAGTTCGACGCCTTCCACCGCACGCTGGCCGGTGCCCGTGAGGAGATCGCCCGGGCGGCGGCGCTGAATCCGGACGACCCGACGCCGTACGTCGCGGAGATCTGGGTGGCGCTGGGCCTCGGTTACCCCAACGCCCAGATGGACACGTTGTGGGCGGAGATCACCGAGCGGGCCCCGCACCACTACGAGGCCCACTTCTCGGCGTTGCAGTACTGGTGCGCGAAGTGGCGCGGCTCGGAGCGGCTGGCCGCCGAGTTCGCCGAGCGGGCGGCGGCCGACGCGCCCCTGGGCAGCCTGCTGACGGCGCTGCCGCTCATCGCGCACTTCGAGCACGACGAGTCGGAGGACACCGAGGCCGACAACACGCCGCAGATGCGGGCGCGGGTCGACGCGGCCCTCGCGGACGCGGCGGCGGCCGACCCGTCCCACCCGCGGCTGCCGGAACTGCGTCACCTGCTGGCGTTCTACCTGCACCTGCAGGACCGCAACAAGGCGGCGCTGGAGCAGTTCAAGCTGGTCGACGGGCATGTGAACGCGCTGCCGTGGCGCTACCGGGGTGACATGGCCGGGTACTACTGCCAGGTCCGCGACACCGTGGTCCGAACGGTGGCGGAAGCCGCGCCGGCGGCCGCCTGACCGGAATGCGCGGAGCCGCCCGGGCGTCACGGACCTCGGACGAACGGCTGCTCACGTATGCCGCGGAGGCCGGCGCGTCCGGCAGGTGATCAGCGCTGCGCGGCGGCGTTCCGTGTGGTCAGGGCGGTGAGCAGGCGGCGTAGTTCCGTGCGCTCGGCCTCCAGGCGGCGGGCCTTCTCGTCCAGTTCGGACAGGCGGCGGCGCAGGGTTTCGGGGACTCCGGGGCAGGCGGTCAGGGTGGGGCCCGTCCCGGTGTCCGCCGTGCACGGCAGCAGCGTGCCGACCAGGCGGGTCGGCAGGCCCGCGGCCAGGAGGGTCCGGATGCGGTGGACGCGCTGGACGTCCGCCTCCTCGTACGTGCGGTAGCCGTTGGGACGGCGGTGCGGGGTGAGGAGGCCGGTGCTCTCGTAGTGGCGCAGGAGGCGGGGGCTGGTGCCGGTGCGGGCCGCCAGTTCGCCGATCAGCACGGTGTGTTCCGCCTTCCCGTCTCGTTTTCCCTGTCTCGCTTGACCCTGCCACTGTGTCAGGTTGCGACGCTCCACCGGAGAGCGGGATTCCGCGAACCGAGGGAGAGACAGTGATCATCGATGCGCACGGGCATGTGCACGACCCCGTCGGCCTCCACCTGGACGCTCTGGACGCCGCCGGTGTCGACAGGGCCGTCCTGTTCCCGACCCGGCCGCATCCCGAACGGGCCGGTGACCTTCCGTCGCTGCGGCGGGAGTTCGCGGTGCTGGACGGTGCGCTCGGCGGGCGCGGCGGTACCCGGGAGGCCTTCGCCGGTGCGCTGGACGAGGTGACCGCGGCGGTCGCCGCGCATCCGGACCGGTTCGTCGGGTTCGGGTCCGTGCCGCTGGAGCTGCCGGCGGAGGAGGTCGAACGGGCCGTCGCCGAGGACGTGGTCGGCCGGGGGCTGTGCGGGATCGGTGAGCTGACGCCGGCGCCGGGGCGGGCCGGGCGGCTGGAGCCCGTGCTGCGGGCCGCCGCCGACCATGGCGGTCTGCCCGTGGTCGTGCACGGCTTCGCCCCCACCACCGCGGACGACCTGCGCACGCTCGCCGCGCTCTCCCGCCGCCACCCCCGCGTGCCGCTCGTCGTCAGCCAGCTCGGCGGCCTGCACTGGATGGAGGCCGTGGAACTGGTGCGGGACACGCCCGGCATGTACCTGGAACTGTCGACGGCGTTCCTCGTCATCGCCGTACGGCTGGCCGTCCGCGAACTCCCCGAGCGGACCCTCTTCGGCTCCGACGCCCCCTACGGCGACCCCGTCGTGGCCCGCGTGATGGTGGAGCGGGCCACGGCCTCCGGCGAGGTCCGCGACCGGGTGCTGGGCGGCACCGCGGCCGAGGTGTTCCGCGTGCCCCGCTGAGCCCCCGAGCACCAGAGCAGCCCGTGAGCACGTAAATCGGGCGACGGTTCCGGCTTCCGCCCCGTACATTCGCCCCTCACGTCTGTTGAAGGGGAGGGCATGGGCAGTCCTGTGTTTCTGGTCGGCGGTGGCTGGGACCGCGCCGAGGTGTACGAGCCGTTCCTGCGCGAGGTGCGCGGGGAGCGGCGGGTCGGGTGCCTGGTCCTGGACGAGGGGGACGGGGCGGCGCAGTTCGAGCGGTACGCGGTGGCGCTGCGCACGGTGGACCCCGGGTGTGTGCCGGTGCCGCTGCTGGTGCCGCTCGGCGGCCGGTTCGAGCCGGAGGCCGCGCTGGACGGGCTCGACGGGCTGCTGGTGTGCGGCGGGCTGACGCCGGCCTACCAGGAGGCCCTCTCGGGGTGCCTGGGACGGCTGCCGGAGCTGCTGGCGGCGCGCGGTCTGCCGTACGCCGGGTTCTCCGCCGGTGCCGCCGTGGCCGCGCGGCGGGCCGTGGTCGGCGGGTGGCTGGTGGACGGGGTGCCGGTGTGCCCGGAGGAGACCGGCGAGGACCTGGCGGAGGTCGAGGTGCGGGCGGGGCTCGGGCTGGTGCCGTTCGCGGTGGACGTGCACGCGGCCCAGTGGGGTACGCTGCCGCGGCTGGTGGCGGCGGTCGCGCGGGGCGAGGTGCCGTACGGGGTCGCCGTGGACGAGAACACCCTGCTCGCGGTGGACGGCGACAAGGCCCGGGTGGCCGGGGCCGGCCGGGTGCACGTGGTGCGGCCCGCGCCGGACGGGGCCGCGGTGGTGCGGGCGTACGGCGCCGGGGAGGGCTTCGGTCTGTAGGAGCGCGTCCCGGAGGGGCGCGGGGAACTGCGCGAACGACCACGACGGCCCCGCACCCGGCAGACGCCCGGCAGCGGGCGGACGATCCGCCGCAGGCCGTAGCCCGCCAGGACGACGGCCCGGCAGAACTACGACCCGGCAGGACTACGGCCCGGCAGGACCGCAGGTCAGATCGTGGCGGTGTCGATGACGAAGCGGTAGCGGACGTCGCTCGCCAGCACCCGCTCGTACGCCTCGTTGACCTCGGCCGCGCTGATCAGCTCGATCTCGGCGCCGATGCCGTGCTCGGCGCAGAAGTCGAGCATCTCCTGGGTCTCGCGGATGCCGCCGATCATGGAGCCGGCGAGCGTCTTGCGGCCGCCGATCACCGAGAACAGGTTGAGCGCGATGGGCTCCTCGGGCGCGCCCACGTTCACCAGGGCGCCGTCGACCTTGAGCAGCGACAGCAGCGCGCCGAAGTCCATCGGCGCCGACACGGTCGAGACGATCAGGTCGAAGGTGCCGGCCAGCTCCTCGAAGGTCTTCGGGTCGCTGGTGGCGTGGTAGTGGTCGGCGCCCAGCTTCAGGCCGTCGTCCTTCTTGCGCAGGGACTGGGACAGGACCGTCACCTCGGCGCCCATGGCGTGCGCGATCTTGACGGCCATGTGGCCGAGGCCGCCCAGGCCGACGACGGCGACCTTCTTGCCGGGGCCCGCGTTCCAGTGGTGCAGCGGGGAGTACGTGGTGATGCCCGCGCACAGCAGCGGCGCGGCCACGTCCAGGGAGAGGCCGTCGGGGATGCGGACGACGTAGTTCTCGTCGACGACGATCTTCTCGGAGTAGCCGCCGTAGGTGGGCTCGCCGTCCTTGCCGACGGCGTTGTAGGTGCCGACCATGCCCTTGAGGCAGTACTGCTCCTCGCCTCGCAGGCAGTTCTCGCACTCGCGGCAGGAGTCGACCATGCAGCCGACGCCCACCCGGTCGCCGACCTGGAACTTCGTCACGCCGGAGCCGACCTCGGAGACGACGCCCGCGATCTCGTGGCCGGGGACCATCGGGAAGATCGCCTCTCCCCAGCCCTCGCGGGCCTGGTGGATGTCGGAGTGACAGATACCGGCGAACTTGATGTCGATCAGGACGTCGAACTCGCCGACCGCGCGTCGCTCGATGGTCGTCCGCTCCAGCGGGGCCTTCGCGGCGGGCGCGGCGTACGCAGCAACAGTGGTCATGCCGGTGAATCTCCTAGCGGGGGGGCGCGCACCCGGCTGCCTTCCTGCCGGGCACGGCGTCCAGCCTGCCCCGCGAAGGGCCGCTCACCCAGACCACGCCTTTGCGTACGACTGCCGTGCCTACCACCGGCGGGGTCAGGCTCACCTGCGTACGACCAGGAATACTGGACGCATGGACAGCAGGGACGAGCAGCCGGACGCGACCGTGGCCGCCGGCCGGCCCCTGGACCGGCGGGCGGAGCTGAGCGAGTTCCTGCGCAGCCGGCGGGCCCGGCTGAAGCCCGAGGACGTGGGTCTGGCCCCGTTCGGGCGGCACCGCCGGGTGCCGGGGCTGCGCCGCGAGGAGCTGGCGCAGCTGGCCGGGGTGTCGGTGGCGTACTACACGCGGCTGGAGCAGGGCAACGGCCGCAACGTGTCGGCGGAGGTGCTGGACTCGATCGCCCGGGCGCTGCGGCTGACGGACGCCGAGCACGCGCACCTCACGCATCTGGCGAAGCCGAAGGCGCACAAGAAGAAGCCGGCGGCGCGGCAGCAGCAGGTGCGGGGGGCGCTGCGGCAGCTGCTGGACTCGATGGACGGGGTGCCGGCGTACGTCGTGGGCCGGCGGACGGAGATCCTGGCCTGGAACCGGATGGCGGCGGCCGTCTTCGGTGACTGGGCGGAGCTGCCGCCGGCCGAGCGGAACTGGTCGCGGCTGGTCTTCCTGCGCCCGGACTACCGGGAGCTGTTCGTCGACTGGGAGCAGAAGGCGATCGACATCGTCTGCGCGCTGCGGATGGACGCGGGCTGCTATCCGGACGATCCGCGGCTGTCGGCGCTGGTGGGCGAGCTCTCCGTGAAGAGCGAGGAGTTCCGCCGGCTGTGGGCCACGCACGACGTCAAGGAGAAGAGCCACGGCGTCAAGGAGCTGCACCACCCCCTGGTGGGCGACCTGGCCCTGCAGTTCGAGAGCTTCCGCATGACGGACGGCTCCGACCAGTCGCTGGTCACGTACCACGCCGAACCGGGCTCCCCCTCCGCCGAGTCCCTCCGGCTGCTGGCCAGCTGGGGCACGGACGCGAACCGCGCCGCCATGCGATGAGGGGCACACCGGAGACCGTCCTCCGGTGTGCCCCTCGTCGGGGTGTGCTACGGCCTACTTGCCGAAGTACGCGTTGTAGATCGTGATCTCCGACGTGTTGCCCTTCTTGTCGGTGATCTTGGCGCGGAACGAGACCGCCTTGTTCTTCGCCGGGTTCTTCACGGTGATCTTGCCGTTCTTGACGGTGACCTTCTTGAAGTTCTTGCCGTCGTAGGAGACGTAGACGGCGAGGGACTTCAGGTTGCCGCCGGCGGCGGAGCCCTCGACGGTGACCGGGAAGGTGACCGTCCTGCCGGCCGCGACCCGGCTGTCCAGGCCGGTGGTGGCACCGAAGCGCAGGGACGAGGCGGGCAGCTGGACGAAGTCCGCGGTCTTCTTGGAGCGGAAGGTCCAGGCCGCGTCGATACGCGTCGAGGCCTCCGCCACCTTCGAGGACCGCTTGACCGAGGTGGTCAGCTTGTACGCCGCGTCACCGGCGGGCACCTTGAACGGCTTGTCGCCGAACAGCGGGTCGGAGCTGGAGCCGACCTTGGTGCCGTTGCGGTACAGCGTGGTGTTCACCGAGGTGAACGTCGAGTACCCGCTGTTCCTGGCGGAGTCGGCGACCAGCGGCAGTGCACCGAAGATCTCGTTGCCGTCGCGGAAGATGCCGAGGCCCTTGGCGACGTGCGGGCCGAAGACCGCGGTGTTGACCGTCTTGGTGTAGGTCCGGCCGGCCTTGAAGGCGAACTGGCCGAGGGCGTAGCCGGCGTCGTAGACCGGGAAGCCGTCCTGGTCGACCCCGCCGTTCTGCTGGAACTGCAGCTGCCACTGCACGCCGCCGGTGGCGGACAGGTGCAGGGTGCGGGTGCCGGGCAGGTTCTGCGGGATGCTGATGGAGGAGGCGCCGGAGCTGCCGGGCAGCCAGCCCACCGCGTCGACCGAGCCCTTCTTGCCGCCGGCCGCCGCGCCCATGCGGACCTTCACCGTGGCCAGGTCGCTCGCCTTGTGGTGCTTGGTGTAGCCGGTGGCGAGCTGCCTGACCGGGCCGCCGGAGGTGACGTCGTACTCCTCGGTCGCGCCCTTGCTCCAGTGGCCGTCCCACTGCTGGCGCAGCGAACCGGCCGGCAGCTGCGGGCCCAGGTGGGCGGTGCGGAAGCCCTTGTACGAGTCGAGGAACCAGCCGTAGCCGTACTGGTTGTCGCCGACCACGACGTCGTACTCGGGCGAGGCGAACTGGGACTT
Organism: Streptomyces sp. NPDC046881; assembly: GCF_040645015.1. Lineage (NCBI taxonomy): Bacteria > Bacillati > Actinomycetota > Actinomycetes > Kitasatosporales > Streptomycetaceae > Streptomyces > Streptomyces sp. NPDC046881. The sequence continues at coordinate 35,596 of NZ_JBEYXJ010000022.1, forward strand.
CGTGCCCGAGGCCGGGACGGTGACGTCCACGGGCCTGGCCTTGCGCGCGTCGATGGTGATCGTCTGCTTCTTGCCGACGGTCAGCTTCGGCTGCGCGATCCAGTCGATGCCCTTGGTGGCGTCCTGCGGGTCGGCGACGATCGAGGTGTTCAGGATGTACGAGCCCTTGGGCGCGCGCACCTTCACCGTGCCCGACTTGTCGTACGGGTTCAGCCACAGGCCGCCCGCCAGGCCCCCGACGCCGCTCAGGTCGGCGCTGTAGTTCGGGGTCGGCTTGCCGTCACGGCCGAGGAACTTGAGGGTGAGGTCGTACGACTCGACCTCGCGCTGCACCGCGGCGGCCGTGCGGACCGTCTGGCCGCCGCCCGTCGCCGTCACGTACGCGGAGTAGGCGCCGTCCAGGGTGCCGCCCAGCTTGGTGTCGACGGTGAGGTCGGCCGAGGCCGTGCCGTGCGCCGGCACGGTCACCGTCGTCGCGCCGAGCTTGAAGAAGCCCGCCGGGGCCGCCGCGCCCTTGGGGCCGGTGGCGGTGCTGGACAGGGTGAGCGTGACGTCCTTGTCGCCCAGGTTGCGGTACGTCACCTTCTTGGTGACCGGCTTGTCGTCGGTGTGCGGCCACTGCTGCACACCGAAGCTCACCGACACCGGGTCGGCGACGATCGACTGCTTGATCGCCTTGTCGACCTGGATCCGGCCCGAGCCCTGCTGGAACGGGGTGTACTTGCCGCCCTTGGTGGAGCCGGTCAGGGCCCCCTTCAGCTCGGTGTAGCCCCAGTCGGGGTGCTCCTGCTTCAGGATGGCGGCGGCGCCCGCGACGTGCGGGGTGGCCATCGAGGTGCCGGAGATGGTCAGGTAGCCCTCGGGCTTCTCACCGACCTCCTGGTCGATGACGCTGCCCTTGGCCGCGGCGGCGGTGATGTTTACGCCGGGCGCGGTGACGTCCGGCTTGACGGCGCCGTCGCCGGTGCGCGGGCCGGTGGAGGAGAAGTCGGCGAGCTTGTCCTGCTTGTCGACGGCACCGACGGTGAGCGCGGCGTCCGCGCTGCCCGGCGAACCGATCGACTGGGGGCCCTCGTTGCCCGCGGCGATCGCGAACAGGACGCCCTTCTCGGCGGAGAGCTTGTTGACCTCGGCTTCGAGCGGGTCGACCTCGGGGGTGTCGTAGCCGCCGAGGCTCAGGTTGATGACGGAGGCGCCCTGGGAGGCCGCCCACTCCATGCCGGCGAGAATGCCGGAGTCGTCACCGGAACCGGTGTCGTCCAGCACCTTGCCGTTGAGGAGCTTGGCGTCCGGGGCCACGCCCTTGTACTTGCCGCCCGACTTGGCGCCGGTGCCCGCGACGATGGAGGCGACGTGCGTGCCGTGCCCGAAGTGGTCGGTGGCGTCGGCGGCGGCGGTGAAGTTCTTGGACTCGACCACCTGGTCCTTCAGGTCCGGGTGGCTGGTGTCCACACCGGTGTCCAGGACGGCGACCTTCACGCCCTTGCCGGTGTAGCCGGCCTTCCAGGCGGTGGGTGCGCCGATCTGCGGCACGGACTTGTCGAGCGAGGCCTTGCGGACGCCGTCGAGCCAGACGTGCGCGATGCCGGAGGCGGTCCGGTCGCCGTTGGTGACGGCGTCCCACAGCTCGGCGGTGGCCTCGGCCGGGGTCTGCACGGCGTCCGCGTTGAGCGCCTTCAGGCTGCGGCGCAGGGTGCCCGCCTCCCGGACGTCGGCCTTGGCGGCGGTGGCGGTGCCGCGGTAGCCGACGATGACCTTCAGGCCGTTCTTCTGGGCCTTGCGGGTGGCGGCCTTGTTCAGCTCGGTGACGTCGAACAGGCGCTGGTCCAGCGTGCCGGAGGCGACCAGGCGGGCGGCGTCGGCCGGGACGACCAGCGTGTGTCCGGCGGCCTTGCGGACCTGGAAGGGTATGTGCTCGCGTCCCTCGGCCCGCTCCAGGCCGACGACCCGGCCCTTGGCGTCGAGGGCGACACGGTCACCGGTGATGAGCGTGACGTGGTGCTTGGCGGTGACTCCGGCGGCGGTGGCGGCCGTCGAGGTGCGCGCGGTCTTCGCCGACGCCGGGCTGGTCATACCCGCTGCGAGGGCGACCGCTGCGGCCGTTGCCACGGTGGCCGCAGCTGCTCTTTTCACTTGTCTGCGCAAGTTCTCCCCCTGGAGATGAGGTGCCGGGCGAATTCCCCGTTCACCCGGTCGGGGGCGGACTCGCACGCTTGCACGCCCAACCCCCCGGATCACGCAGTATGCCGGGGGGTGATCAGACGGCTCAATAGATGAGAGGAAGGTGAGAAAGCGCATCCCGAAACTGTTACGAGGCGGCCGGGACACCGTTACACAATCGCGAAGTCCCCTGCGTTATAGCGGTGTTATACGCCGTCAGGTCGCGGCGTTCTCCTTCACCGTGATCTTCCCCTTGCGCAGCGTGGCCGGCCGCGGGGCCTTCTTCGCGAGTGCGGAGTCGTGGGTGACCATGATGAAGGTCAGCCCGTGCTCCCTCCACAGGCGTTCCAGTACGTCCATGATCTCGTCCCGGATGCCCTCGGCGAGGCGTTCGCCGAGGCCCACGGACCGCAGTGCCTCGGCGGCGAGTTCACGGCGTTCCCTCACCTTGGTGCCGAGCGGTACGAGGGCCGTCTCGACGTTCTCCTGGGCGGTGAGAGTCGGGATGAGGTTGAAGGACTGGAAGACGAATCCGATGTTCTCGCTGCGGAGCCTTGTCAGCCGGGATTCGGTCAGCTTGGCGAGATCGGTGCCGTCGAGGACGATTTTTCCGGCGGTGCATGCGCCGCAAGCCAGGTACGGCGCGTGATGACTCGATAAGCCCGGCATAAAAGAAGGATGAGAAGGCGCCGGGGAGCCCCCGGAAACACCGGTGCCGCCCCTGGGGGCGGCACCGGGAGAGAGCTGTGAGGGGGCTGTCAGACGGCCGAACCGGCCTTCCACTGCGCCCAGTCCATGTTCCAGCCGTTGAGGCCGTTGTCCGGCGAGACGGTCTTGTCGCCGGTGTGCTGGACGACCACGACGTCACCGATCAGCGAGTGGTTGAAGAACCAGGCCGCCGGCGTGCCCGGGTCGTTGGCACCCTTCTTGTCCTGGAGGCCGACGCAGCCGTGGCTGGTGTTCTCGTTGCCGAACACCGAGGACGCGCCCCAGTAGTTGCCGTGGATGAAGGTGCCGGAGGTGGTCAGGCGCATGGCGTGCGGCACGTCCTTGATGTCGTACTCGCCCTTGCCGTCGGAGTCCTTGAAGCCGACCGTGGCGCCGTTCATGCGGGTCTGCTTGAACTTCTCCGATATCACCATCTGGCCCTCGTACGTCTTCTTGTCGGGGGCGCCGGCGGAGATCGGTATGGTCTTGACGACCTTGCCGTCCTGCGTGATCTTCATCTGGTGGGTCTGCGCGTCGACGTAGGAGACCTGGTTGCGGCCGATGTGGAAGGTGACCGTCTTCTGCTGGACGCCGTGGACGCCGGCCGCGCCCTCGACACCGTCGAGGGCCAGCTTCAGGGTGACGGTGGAGCCCTCCTTCCAGTACTCCTCCGGACGGCAGTCCATGCGGTTGGCGTTGAACCAGTGGCAGGCGACCTCCTGGCCGCTGCTGGAGCTGACCGTGATGCCCTTCTGCACGGCCGCCTTGTTGGTGATCGCCTTGTCGAAGGTGACCGACACCGGCATGCCGACCCCGACCGTCGAGCCGTTGTCCGGGGTGAAGGTGCCGATGAAGCTGTTGGCCGGGGAGACCGTGGTGAAGGAGGCGTTCTCGTGGGCTATGCGGCCCTCGGAGTCCTTGGCCTCGGCGGCGAGCTTGTAGGTGGTGGAGCGCTCCAGCTGGACGCTGGGCTTCCAGCTCTTCTTGTCGGCCGACAGCTGCCCGGCGACGGCCTTGCCGTCCTGGGTGGTCATCGTGACGCCCGTCAGCGTGCCCTTGCGCACCGCGACGACGGCGGAGTTGTTGATGGAGGCGTTGTTGGAGCCGTCCTTCGGCGTGATCGTGATCTGCGCCTCCGACGACTTCTTGGCCGCCGCCTCGTCGACCTTGGCCTGCGAAGTGTCGCCGCTGCCACTGGAGCCGTCGGCGTCGCCGCCGGAACAGGCCGTCAGCACCAGCACACCGCCGAGCAGAGCGGACGCGGCCGTCAGACGCCGGCGCCGCTTACTGTCCGTCATCACAAGCTTCTCCATCGTTGCGAGTCGCGATAACCCCGAGAGTCCCCGTCGAGAACCTTCAACGCTACGGCCGGGCCTTCCCGTTCCACAGTCCGTGCATCTGTGGGCCATCCCACGTCCGCGGGAACGCGGTCGCGGGTGCTGCGGGATCCGGTCCGTGCGCCCCCCTGGGACGACGAAACCCCGGACGGCGGTTGCCGTCCGGGGTTCTGGGTGCCCCGGGACGCTCAGCCGATGCCGTCCTCTTCCTCGTCGTCTGGCCCATCATCCTCGTCCAGGTCCCAGTCGGGCGAATCGGGGTCGTAGTCGATCCGCTCGCTGGACCAGGACGCCTGCTGGAGCTCCACCCCGGGGACCTTGCCGACCAGGTCGAACGGATCCACGAGATAGGCCAGGGCCTCCGCGGTGTCCTCCGTCACAGCGCCCTCGGCGTGCGCCCGCTCCCCCTCGGGCAGCTCCTGGTCCTCGGCGATCCGGCGCAGCGCGGCCTTGGCCACCGCGTCGTCGTCGTGCACCTCCAGCACCAGTTCCACGCGAAGCCGTACAAACCGTGATGTCTCTTCTGTGCTCATGGCGGGAGCGTACGACTGAAACCTCCCGTGACTTTCCTGTGACCCGCGCCTTTCACTAACATCGCCCCACACGGCCAATTCGCCAGCTGCACAAGGGGATCGATATTCCGTGTCATCCGTTCGCCGTCCGCTGCTGACCGCCACCGCCGCGGGCACCCTGCTGTGCGCGCTGTGGTTCGTCCCCTCCGCGAACGCCTCGCAGGACGCCCCGGCGAGAGGGACGGCGGCCACCTCCACCTCGCCGCGGGCCGAACAGGTCACGCAGGCCAGAGCGGTGACGGCGACGACCGCGGAGTCCGCGGACGCGGCGGCGGAGACCGAGCTGGCGGACACGGGAAGCTTCGACACCACCCCGTATGTCGTCGGCGGGAGTCTCTTCCTCGCCGTGGGCGCCGGATTCGTCGTGTATTCGGTGCGCCGGGAACGCATGGGGTTTTAATTTTCCTTGACGAGTCTTTGACAGCGACCACATAGTTCGCTCATGAAGAGATCATCGGGCGTGCGGCTGTGCGCCACCGCAGCTGTGAGCGTGCTGTCGCTCGCCCTCGTCACGGGTTGTGGCGGCGAAGGTTCGAAGGATTCCGGGAACGGCTCGGGCAAGGACGCGGCGACGTCGGCCGCGAAGGCGCTGAGCGCCGGCGAGCTGCAGAAGCTGATCATCGCCCAGGGTGACGTGCCCGGGCACAAGGTCGGTGCCGTCGAGGGCGGTGTCCCCGACAAGAGCAAGGTCACGGCCGGCGACGCCCGGTGCGAGCCGGTGCTGCGGGCGTTCACCGGCATCGCGCCCGGCGACCCGGCGGCGCACACCAGCCGCATGGCCACGGAGCAGAAGAAGGCCCCGACGGACGACGCCACGTCCCCGGAGGACCTGACGAACGGCAAGTTCGAGGACGCGCTGGGCAAGTCCATGGACCTGGACGTCACCGTGGTCACGCTGGCCTCGTACGACGGGGACGGCGCCGAGCAGGGCCTGAAGGCGGTCTCCGACGCGGTCAAGGCGTGCGCGGGCGGCTTCTCCGGCGAGCAGGCCGGCGAGAAGGGCAAGTTCACCAAGGTCGCCGAGGAGAAGTCCTCCGGCACCGGTGACGCGTCGGTGGCCTTCACCGGGACCAACGACGCGGGCAAGGACGGCACCCTGCCGCTGCACGCCGAGGTCGTGCGGCACGGGAACACCCTCGCGGTGTACACCACCATCAACATCGGCGCGATGATGAGCAAGAAGGCCTACACGGTCTCCGCTCCGGTGGTGAAGGCGCAGGCCGCCAAGCTGAAGTGACGTTTCGTCCGTAGCGTCGAGGGGCCCCGGCCGATGTGCCGGGGCCCCTTCGCGCTCACTGGAGCGGGCCGGTGACCTTCTCCACGGCCGCCACGAGGTCGCCGCCGCGCACGAACGCGTCGGCGGCGGCCAGGTCGGGCGCCAGGAAGCGGTCCGGGCCGGGGCCCTGCACGCCCGCGGCGCGTACGGCCTCGATGACGGCCCGGGTGGCGGGCGCCGGGGTGAGGCCCTCGCGCAGTTCGACGGCGCGGGTGGCCGCGTACAGCTCGATGGCGATGATCCGGGTGAGGTTGTCGACGGCGGTGCGCAGCTTGCGCGCGGCCGACCAGCCCATGGAGACGTGGTCCTCCTGCATGGCGGAGGACGGGATGGAGTCCGCGGAGGCCGGTACGGCCAGCCGCTTCATCTCGCTGACCAGCGCGGCCTGCGTGTACTGGGCGATCATCAGACCGGAGTCGACACCGGCGTCGTCCGCGAGGAAGGGCGGAAGCCCGTGGCTGCGGTTCTTGTCCAGCAGCCGGTCGGTGCGGCGCTCGGCGATGGAGCCGAGGTCGGCGGCGGCGATGGCGAGGAAGTCCAGGACGTAGGCCACGGGCGCGCCGTGGAAGTTGCCGTTGGACTCGACCCGCCCGTCGGGCAGCACGACGGGGTTGTCGACGGCGGAGGCCAGCTCCCGCTCGGCGACCAGGCGGGCGTGCGCGAGGGTGTCGCGTCCGGCGCCGGCGACCTGCGGGGCGCAGCGCACCGAGTAGGCGTCCTGGACGCGGGGCGCGTCGTCCTGGTGGTGTCCGGTGAGGCCCGAACCCGCCAGCACGGCCAGCATGTTGGCGGCGGAGGCGCCCTGGCCCGGGTGCGGGCGGATGGCGTGCAGCTCCGGCGCGAGCACCTTGTCCGTGCCGAGCAGCGCCTCCAGGCTGAGGGCGGCGGTGACGTCGGCGGACTTGTAGAGGGTGTCGAGGTCGGCGAGGGCCATGACCAGCATGCCGAGCATGCCGTCGGTGCCGTTGAGGAGGGCGAGGCCCTCCTTCTCGCGCAGTTCGACGGGCTGGATCCCGTGCTCGGCGAGCAGCTCACCGGCGGGCCGTACGACACCGTCGGGGCCCTCGGCGTCCCCCTCGCCCATGAGCGCGAGGGCGCAGTGGGACAGCGGGGCCAGGTCACCGGAGCAGCCGAGGGAGCCGTACTCGTGCACGACCGGGGTGATGCCGGCGTTCAGCACGTCGGCCATGGTCTGCGCGACCTCGGGCCGCACACCGGTGTGCCCGGAGCAGACGGTCTTGAGCCGGAGGAACATCAGGGCCCGTACGACTTCCCGCTCGACCCGCGGCCCCATGCCGGCGGCGTGCGAGCGGACGATGTTGCGCTGCAGCTGGGCGCGCAGTTCCTGGCTGATGTGCCGGGTCGCCAGGGCGCCGAAGCCGGTGGAGACGCCGTAGACCGGGTCCGGCTTGGCCGCCAGCGCGTCCACGATCTCCCGGGCCGCCGCGAGGGCCGCCACGGCTTCGGCCGACAGCTCGATGCGGGCACCGCCGCGCGCCACGGCGAGAACGTCGGACGCCGTGACACCGGACGTCCCCACCACCACAGTGTGCATATCCATATTCAGGAGCGTACGCATTGAATGCGGGGATGTCACTAGTGGGGACCGGGGGCGACCCTTACCGCGCGGTGTGGGCTTCGCCTCACGGCCGGCGCCCGCGGAACCGGCGCCGCTCCGCCCGCGAGGGCGGCGGCTCGTCGGCCAGCCGCACGACCGGGTCGTCCGGCCCCTCCCGGCCGGCCACCACCGGCCGGTCCAGGCGGGTGGCCTTGGCCCGGTACTGGGCGGCGTCCGCCAGCCGGAACAGCCGCCGGGCGTCGCGCACCTCCCCGATCGGGTCCTCGGTCGAGGCGACCCCGCACGCCACCCCCTCCCCCAGCTCCAACTCACCGGCCCGGCGGCACAGTTCGTCCGCGGCCTTCACCACGTCGTCGGCGGGCGGCCCGACCGCGAGCAGACAGAACTCGTCCCCGCCCAGCCGCGCGGCCAGCGCGCCCGGCACCATCGCGCCGCACAGCGACAGCACCGAGCCGAAGCGTTCGAGCAGCCGGTCGCCGACGGCGTGCCCGAGGGTGTCGTTGACCCGCTTGAGCCCGTTGAGGTCGCAGACGACGAGGCTGACGACCACGCCCTCCGCGCGGTGCCGCTCGACGGCCTCCTCCAGGCGTACGTCCACCGCCCGGCGGTTGGCGAGACCGGTCAGGGCGTCGGTGTACGCGAGCCGGCGGGCCTCCTCCAGCCGCTCGGTCTGCGCGATGCCGGCGGCGACCACGGCGGCGAGCACGGTGGCGAAGTCGGCGTCGGCCCGCCCGAAGAGGGGCTCGCCGGCCGCGCGCGCCACGTACAGCTCGCCCCAGGCGCGGCCGTGCAGCACGACGGGGGCGACGACACAGCAGCCGCGGCCCCGCCGGCGCAGGGCGGCGACGCGCTGGTGGAAGTAACCGGGGTCGCCGGCGGCCGTCCCCTCCGCCGTCTCCACCCAGGCGTTGGGGCCGCCGCCGCCGGCCCAGCGCTCGTGCAGGAACTCGGTGATCTCCGGGAACTGGTGCACCGGGTAGGTCTCGGCCTCCGGGAACTCCTCCTCGTCCGGGGCCCGGTCCCCGACGTTCACGAGGACCCGCAGCCGGCCGAGTTCCCGCTCCCACACCGACAGCGCGGCGAAGCTGCCGTCGAGAGCGTGGCAGGCGCCGAGGGCGGCGGCCTGCCAGCACTCCCGCGGGGTGCGGGCCGCCGCCATGCCCTGCGCCAGCGCCACGACCGCGGTCAGCCGCTCGTCCTCAGCCATTACTCCAGGTTAGGGATGATTGGCGGGGTTCGGGAGATTGGTGCGGCGATCAGGTGGAATGTGCGGCTACGGGGCAGGGCTGCGGCCCGTCGCGGGTACGCCGTGGCCACTCGCGCCCCTCACCGCGCCCTCCCAGGGGTGCCCTCACTCACCCGGCCACTGCGGCGTGCGCTTCTCGTTGAAGGCCGCCACACCCTCCGCGCGGTCACCGGAGAAGGCCACCGAGCGCCATGCCGCGTCCTCGACCTCCAGGCCGGCCCGCAGGTCCAGGCCGTGCCCCAGCCGCAGCGCCCGCTTCGCCGCCCGCAGGCCCACCGGCGAGTTCCCGGCGATGCGCTGCCCGAGCGCCAGCGCCTCCTCGCGGTCCCGGCCGGCCTCCACCAGCCGGTCCACCAGCCCCAGCTCGGCCGCCTCCGCCGCCTCCACCCGCCGCGCCGAGAAGATCAGCTCGGCGGCGCGGGCCGCGCCGACCCGCCGGGGCAGCAGCTGCGTGCCGCCGCCGCCCGGGATCACGCCCACGGACACCTCCGGCAGCCCCACCAGGGCCGTGGTGTCGGCCACGATGAGGTCGCAGGACAGCGCCAGCTCGAACCCGCCGCCCAGCGCGAAACCGTGCACCGCCGCGACGGTCGGCATCGGCAGCTCCAGCACCCCGGTGTACGCGGCCCGCGCCACCGGCCGCTGCCGCACCAGGTCGGCGTCGGTGAAGGAGTTCCGCTCCTTCAGGTCCGCGCCCACGCAGAACGCCCGTTCGTGCGACGAGGTCAGGACGACCACCCGGGCGTCCCGGTCGGCGGCGAGCGCGGCGCACGCGCCCGCGAGGGACCGGGCCATCTCCGTGGAGACGGCGTTCATCGCCTTGGGCCGGTCCAGCACCAGCTCCGCGACATGCCCGTGCCGCCGCACCAGCACGAACTCCCCGAACCGCTCCTCGCTCATGACACCCCTCCGGTTAACGCGGGTTAACTGACGTCGGCCCGATCATCGCAGCCGCGCCTCCTTCCGGGAAGCCCGGAGCACTCCGCCCGTTCGCCCGTTCGAGTGACATCCCGGCCTTCTCCGCGCACTTCGCCCACACGAGCGCATAGCGTGCGCCACGGCGCGCCCCGGGCGCGCGGCGGGGAGGGAACCCATGACACCGATACCTGGACAGTCCGCTGCGGAACAGGAGCGTGCGCCGCGGAGTACGCCGGGGAGTGCGCCGGGAGTACGGCGCGGGCGGCACCGCAAGCCCCGCCCCCGCAAGGTCCTGCTCGCCGCGGGCGGTCTCGCCCTGGCCGCAGGGGTGCTCAGCCTGGTCCGGGTGGCCCCGGACGCGGGGGTCGGAGCGCCCGGTACGGCGGAGGCCGAGCCGCGCCTCGGCCCGGGCGGCCGGGCCCCGGACGGCTCCGCCAACACCTCGGCCACCCTCGCCGCCGCCCCCACCGCGCTGCCCTCGGCGACCTCCGTCATGGGCGGCCGCAGCCTCGCGCCGACGCCCACCGGATCCCCGGCCCGCACCGCGCCGGGCACGGCACCGGGTACGGCCACGGCACCGCCCGGCCCCACCGCCGTACCGACCGTCCACGCGACCGGCACCCCGGGCGCACCCGGCGGCCCGACGGATCCCGCGCCGACGGCGTCCGCCCCACGTCCGGCCCCGGCGACCCCCACGCCGACCCCGACCCCCACGCCGGGCCGGGGCACGGCGGAGCCACGTCCGGGCGGGGTGTGTGTGCCGGTGATCGGCCTGTGCGTGGACGTGCTCGACGGCGGCGGGGTACGGCGGGCGGCGGCTACGGCCGGCCGTCGCGGCGGGTGAGCAGCCACGGCTCGACCACGCCGAGCCCGCGCACCGGGCGCTGCCACATCGGCTGGAGCGCGAAGCGGTACACCGGCGGTTCCTCGCCCTCCTTCTCGGCGGCCGCGGCGGCCTCCGCCGCCTCCGCCTCCGAGGCGGGCGCCTCGCCGGTGCGGATCAGCTCCTCGGCGAAGGCACTGTCCACCAGGACGGCGTCGCGCGGCGCTATCGAGGTCAGCCGGGAGGCCAGGTTCACGGTCGTACCGAACACATCACCCATCCGGGTGGTCACCGTGCCGAACGCCATGCCGACCCGCAGCTCGGGCATGGTCTCGTCGTTCGACAGCGTCTCCACCAGCCGCAGCGCGATGTCAGCGGCCGTGCCCGCGTCGTCCGCGGCGTACAGCACCTCGTCGCCGAGGGTCTTGATGAGCCGGCCACCGCGCGCGGCGACCAGGTCGGCGGCGGTCGTCTCGAACGCCTCGACCAGCTCGCCCAGCTCCTCCTCCTCCATGCGGCGGGTGAGGCGGGTGAAGCCGACCAGGTCGGCGAAGGCGACGGCCAGGCGCCGGTCGACCATCTCCTCGTCGTCACCCGTCTGCACCACCCGGCCGGCGGAGGCGGCGAGCTGGCGGCGCCACACGTAGACGAGGAACTCCTCCAGCTCGGGCAGGAGCAGCTCGACGATCGGGTACGTCACCTCGGTGCGGGTCATCCCGGGCTCGGGGGGCTCGGTCAGGCCCTCCAGGAAGGAGTCGATCTGCCACTCGGCCAACCGGGCGGTGGTCTGCCCGGTGGACCGGGCCACCTGCACCGCCATCGCCTCGCTCAGCAGTCCCGCCTCCACGAGGCCGGCGAGCCGGCGCAGGGCGAGGACGTCGGCCTCCGTGAGGGCCTTGGCCTGACCGATGTCCGCGAAGCCCATCGCCCGCCAGAAGCGGGACGCCAGCTCCATCGAGACGCCGGCGCTGCGGGCGGCCTGGAACGGGGTGTAGCGGCGCTCGGCGCCCAGGATGAGCTGTTCGAGCCGCAGGGCCAGCGGGTCCTCGCCGGTGTCGGCGGCGTGGGGGTCCCCGCCAGCGCCGGAGCCCGTGTCGTCGACGGTCACGCCTGCTGCCCTTCCGATCTGCCGCGGTCAGGTATCGACCGGCCTCAACTCTACGGCAGGTGTGCGCCAGCTCACTCCGTTGGGTTCGGCCGGGGGGGCTCGCCGGTACCGGGTTCGTGGACCGGCGTTGCCGCCGCGCACCGGGGGGCCGCGCCCCCGGGCCCCCGCATCGGCCAGGGTCCGGGGACCCACCCGCCGACGCCGACCGCGGGTACGCCGTGGCCGCTCGCGCAGCTCCCCGCGCCCCCGGGGGGAGCTGAAGCGAGCCACACCACGCGGCACCGGAGCAACCGTGGGGCTACGCGGGCCGCAGGTGCACGATGTCGCCCGCGCCCACCGGCTCCTGCACCCCTTCCTCCGTGGCGATGATCAGGCGGCCGTCGCCGTCCAGTGCCACGGCCTCCCCCACCACCGCCCGGTCCCCCGGCAACTCGGCCCGCACCACGCGGCCGAGCGTGGCGCAGCCGGCCGTGTACGTCTCCTGGAGGCCGCTCACCGAGGGGTCGCCGCCCGCGGCCCGCCACCGCCCGTACCAGTCTTCCAGCGACCGCAGCACCGCCCGCAGCAGCGGGTCCCGGTCCGTGCCCGACGCCCCGGCCAGCGCGAGCGAACCCGCCTGCGGGACGGGGAGTTCGTCCGCCCGCAGGGTGACGTTGACGCCCACGCCGACGACGACCCCGTCCGCACCGGCCCGCTCGGCGAGGATCCCGCCGGCCTTGCGCTCCTCCCCGCCGACGGTGACCAGCAGGTCGTTCGGCCACTTGAGCGCCGTGTCGACGCCCGCCGCCCGGGACAGCCCGGTCGCCACCGCCACGCCCGTCAGCAGCGGCAGCCACCCCCAGCGGGCCACCGGCACCTCGGCAGGCTTCAGCAGGACGGAGAAGAACAGACCCGAGCGCGGCGGCGCGGTCCAGCGGCGGTCCAGCCGGCCCCGGCCGGCCGTCTGCTCCTCCGCCACCAGCACCGCCCCCTCGCCGGCCTTCCCGGCGTCGGCCCGCGCGGCGAGGTCGGAGTTGGTGGAGCCGGTCCGCTGCACCACCTCGATCTCGCGGTACAGGCCGCCCTCCCGGACCAGCCCGCGCCGCAGTGCCGCGGCGTTCAGGGGCGGACGGTCCAGGTCGGACCAGCGGCTGTCGTCTGATGGATTCTGCGGCGTCATGCAAGCCACCCTAGGTGTGGTAAACGACGCACTGCTGATCCGTAGGCCCGCCACTACTCTACGGATGAGTAACCGTCCCCCCTTTTGAGCAGGCAGGGAGCCGCATCCCGATGTCCGAGCCGGAAGAGATCGACATTCACACGACCGCGGGCAAGCTGGCGGATCTCCAGCGCCGCATCCACGAGGCGACGCATGCCGGCTCGGAACGCGCCGTCGAGAAGCAGCACGCCAAGGGCAAGCTGACGGCCCGTGAGCGGATCGAACTGCTGCTCGACGACGATTCGTTCGTCGAGCTGGACGAGTTCGCCCGGCACCGCTCCACCAACTTCGGCCTGGAGCGCAACCGGCCGTACGGGGACGGGGTCGTCACCGGCTACGGAACCGTCGACGGCCGCCCGGTCGCGGTGTTCTCCCAGGACTTCACCGTCTTCGGCGGTGCCCTGGGCGAGGTCTACGGCCAGAAGATCGTCAAGGTGATGGACTTCGCGCTGAAGACCGGCTGCCCGGTCATCGGCATCAACGACTCCGGCGGCGCCCGCATCCAGGAGGGTGTCGCCTCCCTGGGCGCGTACGGCGAGATCTTCCGCCGCAACACCCACGCCAGCGGCGTGATCCCGCAGATCTCGCTGGTCGTCGGGCCCTGCGCGGGCGGTGCGGTCTACTCCCCGGCCATCACCGACTTCACGGTCATGGTCGACCAGACCTCGCACATGTTCATCACCGGCCCGGACGTCATCAAGACCGTCACCGGCGAGGACGTCGGCTTCGAGGAGCTGGGCGGCGCCCGCACCCACAACACCGCCTCCGGCGTGGCCCACCACATGGCCGGCGACGAGAAGGACGCCATCGAGTACGTCAAGCAGCTGCTGTCGTACCTGCCGTCCAACAACCTCTCCGAGCCCCCGGTCTTCCCGGAGGAGGCGGACCTCTCCGTCGGTGACGAGGACCGCGAGCTGGACACCGTCGTACCGGACAGCGCCAACCAGCCGTACGACATGCACACGGTGATCGAGCACGTCCTGGACGACGCCGAGTTCTTCGAGACGCAGGCCCTGTTCGCGCCGAACATCCTCACCGGGTTCGGGCGGGTCGAGGGGCACCCGGTCGGCGTGGTCGCCAACCAGCCGATGCAGTTCGCCGGCTGCCTCGACATCACGGCGAGCGAGAAGGCCGCCCGCTTCGTGCGGACCTGCGACGCCTTCAACATCCCGGTGCTGACCTTCGTGGACGTGCCCGGCTTCCTGCCCGGCGTGGACCAGGAGCACGACGGCATCATCCGGCGCGGCGCCAAGCTGATCTACGCCTACGCCGAGGCCACCGTCCCGCTCATCACCGTCATCACCCGCAAGGCCTTCGGCGGCGCCTACGACGTCATGGGCTCCAAGCACCTGGGCGCCGACCTCAACCTGGCCTGGCCCACCGCCCAGATCGCCGTCATGGGCGCCCAGGGCGCGGTCAACATCCTGCACCGCCGCACCCTCGCCGAGGCGGAGGCGGGCGGCGAGGACGTCGAGGCGGTCCGGGCGCGGCTGATCCAGGAGTACGAGGACACCCTCCTCAACCCCTACGTCGCGGCCGAGCGCGGCTACATCGACGCCGTGATCATGCCGTCCGACACCCGTGCCCACGTCGTGCGCGGCCTGCGTCAGCTGCGCACCAAGCGGGAATCACTGCCCCCGAAGAAGCACGGCAACATCCCCCTGTAGGTCCCCCGCCAAGCCCTGCCGACCCTGGGAGCGGTCATGAACATCAAGGTCGTACGAGGCAATCCGACCCCGGAGGAGCTGGCCGCCGCCCTGGCGGTGGTCCGCGCCCGCGCCGCGGCGGCAGCGGCCGTGCCGTCCGGCGCGCCGGGCCCGAGGGACGCGTGGGCCGACCCGTCGAGGATCGCGGCGGCCCGGGTGCCCAGCCCGGGCCCGGCCTCCTGGACCCGCACGTACTGGCCGAGCTGACGGAATCCCTCCAAACCGGGCGCCAAGTTGAGTAGCAGTACTCAGGCGCCCGGCCCGGCCCCGGCCGCACGCTGGACGAGTGCTGTGGTCAGACCCGGAAGACGAACCGCCGAAAGAACTGCGCGACATGCAGAACATGCTTCGGCGGCTCGGCCTCCTCATGGCTCTGGCCATGGTCCTGTTCATGATCGTGATCGGGCTGAGGTGAGCCGGGCGGCCTGAGGTGAGCCGAGCGGCCCGGGCTGACTAACCTGACCGCATGACTGCCACACGCCGCAGGCGACTCGTGCTCGCCTCCCAGTCCCCCGCCCGGCTGGCCCTGCTCCGGCAGGCCGGCCTCGACCCCGAGGTGATCGTCAGCGGTGTCGACGAGGACGCCGTCACCGCGCCCACCCCGGCGGAGCTGGCGCTCGCCCTGGCCGAGGCGAAGGCGTCGGTCGTGGCGGCCAAGCCGGAGGTGCAGGGCGCCCTGGTGATCGGCTGTGACTCGGTGCTGGAGCTGGACGGGCGGGCGCTCGGCAAGCCGGCCGACGCCGAGGAGGCCACCGCCCGCTGGAAGTCCATGCGCGGACGGGCCGGTGTGCTCCAGACGGGCCACTGCGTGTGGGACACCGAGGCCAAGCGGTACGTGTCGGCGACCGCCTCCACCGTCGTCCGGTTCGGCGATCCCAGCGACGAGGAGATCGCCGCCTACGTGGCCTCCGGGGAGCCGCTGCACGTCGCCGGCGCGTTCACCCTGGACGGGCGTTCGGCGCCGTTCATCGAGGGCATCGACGGCGACCACGGCAACGTCATCGGCATCAGCCTGCCCCTGGTCCGCCGGCTCCTGTCGGAACTGGGCGTGGGCATCACGGAGTTGTGGTCGCCGGAACGGTGATCTGGGCGGGGACGGAGTCCTGGGGCTCCTCGTCCCCGTCCTGCGGTTCGTCCGTACGGCTCACAGGCGCGCCCGCGCCCGCGGGGGCCGCGCCCGGCTCCGGCCGCGCGGCCGGTCCCTCGTCCCGCCCCGGCACGCCGTCGCCGGCCGCCGGGCTCTCCGGGCCACCCGTACGGTCGTACGTCATCAGGAGCAGCACGATCAGCCCGAGTACGGCCACCATGAACAGGAACGCCGTCCAGCCGACCAGGCCCCAGGTGAACGCGCCGAGCAGGCCGTGCACCACGGCCGCGCTGATCAGCAGGACACGGCCCAGGCCGGCCGGGGCGCGGTCGCGTACCGCGACGAGGACGGCCACCAGGGCGCACAGGGCGAAGTAGAGGCCGAAGACCACCCCGCCGACCTTCGACGAGGTCGCCATGACGTCCGGGTCGAGGCCGGCCAGCGACATGTCCTGCCGGTCGACGACCACTCCGAGGAACCAGTTCAGCGCGGCGATGAGGACGGCCTCCGCCAGGAGGACGACCGCCACGACCCATGCCACCGGTCTGCGCACCACCGGGCCCCACCCACTCTCACACCGACAGCCTGTTACCCCGGGTTCGTTCGAGACAGCCTGAACGCTACTAACGGGTAAACCCGGGGACAAGGGTTCGGGCGCCGGCAAAGAATCATTGGGCCATTCGTAGGGACTCGACAAAGAAACAGAGTGGGCCGCAGCACGCCCTCACAGAGACCTTGGCCACATGACAGGGCTAGGGTTTTCCGAAGGAGTCCTGCGTACCGCGGTGCGACAAGGGCTTTCGCGGGTCGAGCGAGCCTCGTATCACGCTCCGTGTGGGCAAGCTCACCACTGGGGACGGGTCGAAGTGCCGTGTCGGCAGTCCCTAAACTCGGCTTGTTTCAAGGAGGGAGCCTCAATCGTGCGCAAGGTGCTCATCGCCAACCGTGGCGAAATCGCTGTCCGCGTGGCCCGGGCCTGCCGGGACGCCGGGATCGCGAGCGTGGCCGTCTACGCCGACCCGGACCGGGACGCTCTGCATGTCCGCGCCGCGGATGAGGCGTTCGCCCTGGGCGGTGACACCCCGGCCACCAGCTATCTGGTCATCGACAAGATCTTGAACGCGGCGCGGGAGTCCGGGGCCGACGCCGTTCATCCGGGGTACGGCTTCCTTTCGGAGAACGCCGACTTCGCCCAGGCGGTCCTGGACGCGGGCCTGATCTGGATCGGCCCGCCGCCGCAGGCCATCCGCGACCTCGGCGACAAGGTCGCCGCCCGGCACATCGCCCAGCGCGCCGGCGCGCCGCTGGTCGCCGGTACGCCCGACCCCGTCAGCGGCGCCGACGAGGTCGTCGCCTTCGCCCGGGAGCACGGCCTGCCGATCGCCATCAAGGCCGCCTTCGGTGGCGGCGGCCGCGGCCTGAAGGTCGCCCGGACCCTGGAAGAGGTCCCGGAGCTGTACGAGTCGGCGGTGCGCGAGGCGGTGGCCGCCTTCGGCCGCGGCGAGTGCTTCGTCGAGCGCTACCTGGACCGTCCGCGGCACGTGGAGACCCAGTGCCTGGCCGACAAGCACGGCAACGTGGTCGTCGTCTCCACCCGTGACTGCTCCCTCCAGCGCCGGCACCAGAAGCTGGTGGAGGAGGCCCCGGCCCCGTTCCTGTCCGAGGAGCAGGTCGCCGAGCTGTACCGCGCCTCGAAGGCCATCCTGAAGGAGGCCGGCTACGAGGGCGCGGGCACCTGTGAGTTCCTGGTCGGCCAGGACGGCACGATCTCCTTCCTGGAGGTCAACACCCGGCTCCAGGTCGAGCACCCGGTGACCGAGGAGGTCGCCGGCATCGACCTGGTCCGCGAGATGTTCCGCATCGCCGACGGCGAGGAGCTGGGGTACGGCGACCCGGTGCTGCGCGGACACTCGTTCGAGTTCCGGATCAACGGCGAGGACCCGGGCCGCAACTTCCTCCCGGCCCCCGGCACGGTCACCCGGTTCGACCCGCCGTCCGGCCCCGGTGTCCGCCTGGACGCGGGCGTGGAGTCCGGCTCGGTCATCGGCCCGGCCTGGGACTCCCTGCTGGCCAAGCTGATCGTGACGGGCCGTACCCGCAAGGAGGCCCTGGAGCGGGCCGCCCGCGCGCTGGACGAGTTCCAGGTCGAGGGCATGGCGACGGCGATCCCCTTCCACCGCGTGGTGGTGCGGGACCCGGCGTTCGCTCCGGAACTGACCGGCTCCGCCGACCCCTTCACGGTCCACACCCGCTGGATCGAGACGGAGTTCGTCAACGAGATCAAGCCGTTCGCCGCTCCGGCGGAGGCCGAGGCGGAGGAGGAGCTGGGCCGCGAGACGGTCGTCGTCGAGGTCGGCGGCAAGCGTCTGGAGGTCTCCCTCCCGTCCTCGCTCGGCATGTCCCTGGCCCGCACGGGCCTGGCGGCCGGTGCCAAGCCCAAGCGCCGCGCGGCGAAGAAGTCCGGTCCGGTCGCCTCCGGCGACACCCTCGCCTCGCCCATGCAGGGCACGATCGTCAAGATCGCCGTCGAGGAGGGCCAGGAGGTCAAGGAGGGCGACCTGGTCGTCGTCCTGGAGGCCATGAAGATGGAGCAGCCCCTCAACGCCCACAAGGCGGGCACCATCAAGGGCCTGACCGCCGAGGTCGGCGCCTCCATCACCTCGGGCGCCGCGATCTGCGAGATCAAGGACTGACCCGCTCCACCGTCCACAGCCACGCCCGGCGGCCACGCTTCACGGCCCGCCGGGCGTGGTCTTTTCGGGCACGTACCCGCTGGGCCGATCGGCGGAACGATTCACCGTCAGGTGGGTGAGGGGGTCGAGCGGTTCGGGAGAGCCACGGGGGCGCTTCACCCTCCCGGCGCACTCCCCCGCTGTCAGGCCGCCGGCCCGGCGGCACCCGGGCGCGGCCCCGACGGTCGCCTCCCCGCCGCGGCGCCCGCCGTGGTGCCCCGGTGAACCGGCGGCACCGGCGGCCCGCGGGACGGCGCATCACCCGCCCCGCGCCCGTGCCGCCGTCATCGGCGGCGCAGGTCGGCGACGCGGCCGCGGTCGGCGGAGGCCGGGTCCGACAGGCCCGTGGCGGAGCGCAGGGGGGAGGAGCCGGGTACGTGGCCTCGTCGTGGTCCCGGCAGGGGCGCGCGGCGGCCCGCCGGGACCTGGTCACCCCCCGGGCTTCCGCTCGCCCCCGTGACGGCGATCTGCACCCCCTGGTCGGCGAGCGCCTGCAACTCCGTGGCGGCCCGGTCGTCGTGGGCGGGCGGCTCGTCGGTGACCAGCCGGGTGATGAGGTCCGTCGGCACGGTCTGGAACATCGTGTCCGTGCCGAGCTTGGTGTGGTCGGCGAGGACCACGACCTCCGCGGCGGCCTGGACGAGGGCCCGGTCGACGGACGCCGAGAGCATGTTGGAGGTGGACAGCCCGCGTTCGGCCGTCAGGCCGCTCCCGGAGAGGAAGGCCTTCGACACCCGCAGGCCCTGCAGGGACTGCTCGGCTCCGGAGCCGACGAGGGCGTAGTTGGACCCGCGCAGGGTGCCCCCGGTCATCACGACCTCCACGCGGTTGGCGTGGGCCAGCGCCTGGGCGACCAGGAGGGAGTTGGTGACGACCGTCAGGCCCGGCACGCGCGCGAGGCGGCGGGCCAGCTCCTGCGTGGTCGTACCGGCCCCGACCACGATCGCCTCGCCTTCTTCGACGAGGCTCGCCGCGAGGTCGGCGATGGCCGTCTTCTCGGCGGTCGCGAGATGCGATTTCTGCGGAAAGCCGGATTCCCGCGTGAAACCGCCCGGCAGTACCGCACCGCCGTGCCGGCGGTCGAGGAGTCCTTCTGCCTCCAGTGCGCGCACGTCCCGCCGTACGGTCACTTCGGAGGTCTGGACGACGCGGGCGAGTTCACGGAGCGACACGGCACCGTTCGCTCGCACCATTTCGAGGATCAATTGGCGACGTTCAGCAGCGAACACGAAACTGACAGTAACCCCAGCGACCGTCTGCTTTCAGCAGTTTGCGCCGAATAACAGAAGTTGTTCGCATGGCAGGGCGGGAGGTGGTATAGGACCTACCCGCCCCGACTATGCCGCCCGCATGCGCGGCAACTCCCCGTGACCAGCGGGGAGTCGGCCGGCGCCGTCAGCCCTCCGCGCTCGCCTTGCGGGTGTGCAGCTGCCGGGCGACTTCCGCGATCGACCCCGAAAGGGAGGGGTACACCGTGAACGCGTTCGCGATCTGTTCGACCGTCAGATTGTTGTCGACGGCGATCGAGATGGGGTGGATCAGTTCCGAGGCGCGGGGGGCCACGACGACACCGCCGACGACGATCCCGGTGCCGGGCCGGCAGAAGATCTTCACGAAGCCGTCCCGGATGCCCTGCATCTTGGCGCGCGGGTTGCGCAGGAGGGGCAGCTTGACGACCCGCGCGTCGATCTTGCCCGCGTCCACGTCCGCCTGCGTGTAGCCGACCGTCGCGATCTCCGGGTCGGTGAAGACGTTCGAGGAGACCGTCTTCAGGTTCAGCGGGGCCACCGCGTCGCCCAGGAAGTGGTACATGGCGATCCGTCCCTGCATGGCGGCGACGGAGGCCAGGGCGAACACACCGGTCACGTCGCCGGCCGCGTACACGCCGGGCGCGGTCGTGCGGGAGACCTTGTCGGTCCAGATGTGCCCGGACTCGCGCAGCTTGACCCCGGCCTCCTCCAGGCCCAGTCCCGCGCTGTTCGGGACGGCGCCGACGGCCATCAGGCAGTGCGAGCCGCTGATGACCCGGCCGTCGGCCAGCGTCACCTCGACCCGGTCGCCGACGCGCTTGGCGGACTGCGCGCGGGAGCGGGCCATGACGTTCATGCCGCGGCGGCGGAAGACGTCCTCCAGGACGGCGGCGGCGTCCGGGTCCTCGCCGGGCAGCACGCGGTCGCGGGAGGAGACGAGCGTGACCTTGGACCCGAGGGCCTGGTAGGCGCCGGCGAACTCGGCACCGGTGACGCCGGAGCCGACCACGATCAGCTCGTCCGGCAGCTCGGTGAGGTCGTAGACCTGGGTCCAGTTCAGGATGCGCTCGCCGTCGGGCTGGGCGTCGGGCAGCTCGCGCGAGTGACCGCCGGTGGCGATGAGCACGGCGTCGGCGGTGAGGGTCTCCTCGGTGCCGTCGGCGGCGGTGACGACGACCTTCCGGGACCCGTCCAGGGCCTGCATGCCGTCCAGCCGGCCGCGTCCGCGCATGACCCGGGCGCCGGCGCGGGTGACGGAGGCGGTGATGTCGTGGGACTGCGCGAGCGCGAGCCGCTTGACCCGGCGGTTGACCTTGCCGAGGTCCACGCCGACCACCCGGGCCGCCTGCTCCAGCGGCGGGGTGTCGTCGGCGACGATGATGCCGAGCTCTTCGTACGACGAGTCGAAGGTCGTCATGACCTCGGCCGTCGCGATAAGGGTCTTCGACGGCACGCAGTCGGTCAGCACCGACGCTCCGCCCAGACCGTCGCAGTCGACGACGGTCACCTCCGCGCCGAGCTGAGCGGCCACCAGCGCCGCTTCGTATCCGCCGGGTCCGCCACCGATGATCACGATCCGAGTCACGTACTCCATTGTCCCGCACGCTTCAAGGTGCTACTGCCCGGGGGCGCCGCCGGGTCGCTCCCGGGGTGTCCGAGGCGCGCGGTGCGCCTGCCGTACCCTCTGTGCATGTCGCTCTATGCCGCGTACGCCGGCAACCTCGACGCGCGCCTGATGTCCCGCCGCGCCCCGCACTCCCCGCTGCGCGCCACCGGGTGGCTGAACGGCTGGCGGCTGACCTTCGGCGGCGAGCAGCTCGGCTGGGAGGGCGCGCTGGCGACGATCGTCGAGGACCCGCTGGCGCAGGTCTTCGTCGGCCTGTACGACATCGCCCCCATGGACGAGGAGTCGCTCGACCGCTGGGAGGGCGTGGGGCTGCAGATCTACCGCCGGGTACGCGTGCGCGCGCACACGCTGGACGGCGAGGAGCCGGCCTGGGCGTACGTGCTCAACGCCTACGAGGGCGGACTGCCGTCGGCGCGGTACCTGGGCGAGGTCGCCGACGCGGCGGAGTCCGCGGGGGCGCCGCACGACTATGTGATGGAACTCCGCAAGCGCCCCTGCTGAGCCGGCGCCCCTGGCGCCACACCACTTCTTTTCCTCCCCTTTTGCCCCGCGTTTGTGGAAACCGACAAGACAACGGACCCAAACCCGTGGGCTCTGTCATCTACGCGCGTAGGCGAAGACCGGTTACCCTCGTCGGCGTGAACGCATCTCTTCTTCCGGACGACATCCAGGGCGACCCCTACGCCGCCGCCGACGCCGCCGCCGCGCGCCTGCGCGCACTGACCGGCGCCGAGACCCACGACGTCGCCCTCGTGATGGGCTCCGGCTGGGCTCCGGCCGTCGACGCCCTGGGCGCGCCCGACGCCGAGTTCCAGGTCACCGAGCTGCCCGGCTTCCCGCCGCCGGCCGTCGAGGGTCACGGCGGAAAGATCCGCTCGTACTCCTTCGGTGACAAGCGCGCCCTGGTCTTCCTGGGCCGCACCCACTACTACGAGGGCCGTGGCGTCGCCGCCGTCGCCCACGGTGTGCGCACCGCCGTGGCGGCCGGCTGCAAGACCATCGTGCTGACCAACGGCTGCGGCGGTCTGCGCGAGGGTATGCGCCCCGGCCAGCCGGTCCTGATCAGCGACCACATCAACCTCACGGCGACCTCCCCGATCGTCGGCGCCAACTTCGTCGACCTGACGGACCTGTACTCGCCGCGCCTGCGCGCCCTGTGCAAGGAGATCGACCCCACGCTGGAGGAGGGCGTCTACGCCCAGTTCCCCGGCCCGCACTACGAGACCCCGGCCGAGATCCGCATGGCCCGCGTCATCGGCGCGGACCTCGTGGGCATGTCCACGGTCCTGGAGGCGATCGCCGCCCGCGAGGCCGGCGCCGAGGTCCTGGGCATCTCCCTGGTCACCAACCTGGCCGCGGGTATGACCGGCGAACCCCTCAACCACGAGGAGGTCCTCCAGGCCGGCCGTGACTCGGCGGCCCGGATGGGGCAGCTGCTGGGCCAGGTGCTGGGCAAGCTGTAGGCAACGGCGGCCGGACCGGCGCAAACGGGCCGCCGGTCCGCGCCGGCGCCGTTGCGATCCCGCCCGTTCACCCCGCGGCCGAGCCGGGTGGGCGGACGGGCAGACGGGGGTCCGGGGGCGGAGCCCCCGGCGGACCAGGCAAACACGGAGAGGTTGATCCCAAGGTGCACGACGATCTCATGGCCAAGGCCAGCGCATGGCTCGCCGAGGACCCCGACCAGGAGACCCGCGACGAACTGGCCAAGCTGATCGACGCCGGTGACGTCGAGGAACTGTCGGCCCGGTTCTCCGGCACCCTCCAGTTCGGCACCGCCGGCCTGCGGGGCGAACTGGGCGCCGGCCCCCTGCGCATGAACCGCAGCGTCGTCATCCGCGCCGCCGCCGGCCTCGCCGCGTACCTGAAGAAGCAGGGCCACACCGACGGGGTCGTCGTCATCGGCTACGACGCCCGCCACAAGTCCGCCGACTTCGCCCGGGACACCGCCGCCGTGATGACCGGCGCCGGCCTGCGCGCCGCCGTACTCCCCCGCCCGCTGCCCACCCCCGTCCTGGCCTTCGCGATCAGGCACCTCGGCGCGGTCGCGGGCGTGGAGGTCACCGCCAGCCACAACCCGCCCCGGGACAACGGCTACAAGGTCTACCTCGGCGACGGCTCGCAGATCGTGCCGCCCGCCGACGCGGAGATCGCCGCCGAGATCGACGCCATCGCCTCCCTGCACGACGTCCCCCGCCCGGACGCCGGCTGGGAGACCCTGGACGACGCGGTTCTGGAGGCCTATCTGGCCCGTACGGACGCCGTCCTGGCCGCCGGCTCCCCGCGCACCGCCCGCACGGTCTACACGGCCATGCACGGCGTCGGCAAGGACGTCCTGCTGGCCGCCTTCGCCCGCGCCGGCTTCCCCGAGCCGGTGCTCGTCGCCGAGCAGGCCGACCCGGACCCGGACTTCCCGACGGTCGCCTTCCCGAACCCGGAGGAGCCGGGCGCGATGGACCTGGCGTTCGCGCAGGCCCGCACCACCGACCCGGACCTCGTCATCGCCAACGACCCGGACGCCGACCGCTGCGCCGTGGCCGTCAGGGACGGCGGCGACTGGCGGATGCTGCGGGGCGACGAGGTCGGCGCGCTGCTCGCCGCCCACCTGGTCCGCCGTGGCGCCCGGGGCACCTTCGCCGAGTCGATCGTCTCCTCCTCCCTGCTCGGCCGGATCGCCGAGAAGGCGGGGCTGCCGTACGAGGAGACCCTGACCGGCTTCAAGTGGATCGCCCGCGTCGACGGCCTGCGCTACGGCTACGAGGAGGCCCTCGGCTACTGCGTGGACCCGGAGGGCGTGCGCGACAAGGACGGCATCACCGCCGCGCTGCTGATCACGGAGCTGGCGTCCGTGCTGAAGGAGGAGGGCCGCACCCTCCTCGACCTGCTCGACGACCTCGCCGTGGAGCACGGCCTGCACGCCACCGACCAGCTGTCCGTCCGCGTCCAGGACCTCTCGCTGATCGCCGACGCGATGCGCCGGCTGCGCGAGCAGCCGCCGACCGAGCTGGCCGGCCTGCCCATCGTCCGGGCCGAGGACCTGACCCGGGGCACCGAGAAGCTGCCGCCGACGGACGGCCTGCGCTACACCCTCGACGGCGCCCGGGTCATCGTGCGCCCCAGCGGCACCGAGCCCAAGCTGAAGTGCTACCTGGAGGTCGTCGTACCGGTCTCCGCGCACGCCGGCCTGCCGGCCGCCCGCGCCCGCGCGACCGAGCTGCTGACGGCGGTCAAGCGCGACCTGTCGGCGGCCGCCGGCATCTGAGGTTCCTCCGCCGCCGGGGCGCCCCCAGGGGTGCCCCGGCGGCGCAGCGTCAGGGCGGGAACACCAGCGCCGCCGTCCAGGCGAGCTCCAGCACCAGCGCCAGGGGCCACAGCGGACGGCCCCGCTGCCCGTCCCCGGCGGGTACGGACGGGCGCAGCGCGGGGGTGCGCCACAGGGCGGTGATCTCGCCGGCAGTCCGCTCGTACGGGTGCAGGAGCCGGAACCTGCGCTCCAGCCAGGGCCAGCGGGGCGCGTACGCCGACCAGGCGGTGAACGAGGCCCGCCGGCTGTCCACCGTCAGCTCGGTGCCCTTGCACTCGACGGTCCTGATCTCGTCCCAGGGGACGTGCCGGGGCCCGCGCAGCCCGTTGAACCACAGCCCCTCGCGGTCGGCCGTGATCCGCCAGGCGAGCCAGTGGGGCAGCCACAGCGCACCGGCGAAACCGGCGACGGCACCGAACGCGTAACGCCACCCGCCGGTCTCGCTCCAGAAGAGGCTGCCGGCCCAGAGCACCAGCAGCAGCGCGCAGAGCCGGTCCAGCAGACCCGCCCGCCACTGCCGTACGCCCGCCGGGGCCGCGCCGGCCGCCTCCGCGTCCCGGGCGACGGCCTCCCCGGCCGACCGGCGCAGCTCCGCGTACGCCGTGCGCCGGGCCGTCCGGCGCTTCTCCCGGGCCAGTGCGCGCCGTGCGGACGCGTCGGACAGGGGCCGTACGGGTCCCGACGACCGTTCCGCAACCGGCGGCCGGTCCGCCTCCTCGGCGGCCACGACCAGCAGGACCTCGGCGCCGTCGCAGGGCGCGCCGTACAGCACGGCCTCCCGCAGCGGTCCCGGCCCCTCCCGGTCGATCCGTGCGAGGAGCGCCCGCGCCTCCTCCTCGTCGTCGGCCGTCCCGTCGCCGTCCCCGGCCTCCGTGACGGCGACCCGGAACAGGGGGCGCAGCCCGGCCGTGTCGTCGGCGGCGAACACCTCGGTGTCCCCGTCGGCGCCCTCGCGGACGAGCACCCGGAGGACGGGCGCCGGCGCGGCCCGCAGGGCGGTGGCCCGGCGGCGGCCCAGCAGCCCGGAGACCAGTGCGGTCAGGCCCTGGCCCGCCACCAGCCAGGCGAGGGCCGGCACCGTCCTCGCCCCGGCCGGGGCGAGGACGGCCGCGCCGGTCCCGAGCGCCAGCAGGACGGCCCCGGACACGATCAGGAACCTGCCGCGCGGCAGCGGCCGGTCGGCGTCGGGCAGCGGCGCGGTGACCCCGCCGGCCGCCTCCCGGGCCCGCTCCCGCTGCCCTCGCCGTGCCCTCAGCCGCAGCACGGCCGCGCCCCAGACCAGGGCCAGGGCGGCCACGGCGGCCGCCGTCCCCGGCCCGCCGGTGCCCGGTCGCAGGACGAGCAGCAGCACCGCGAGCACCGGCGCGGACAGCGGCACGATCTCCGGGCGCACGCACAGCCACAGCACGTGCAGCGCCGTCGTCACGGCGGCCCACGGCTGCCATCCGGCGGGCAGCACCAGCACTCCCGTGACCGCCACGGCGGCGCACAGCGCGGTCAGCAGGTGCCCGTTCCCGGACGGCAGGGGCACCCGGCGCGACGGCACCGCGTCGAGCCAGCGGCGCGCGTGCTCACCGCTCCAGGCGGGGCCGCCGTCCGGCAACGGCAGGGCGGAAACGGGCAGCGGCAGCGGCCGCCCAGGGGTCGTACTCATCACTTTCCAGACACTAGGCAGGACAGGGGCGAACGGCTGGAACGGCGAAATCCGCTGCACGCGCGCGTGCTGTCACCCCGGCCACGGCACACCACGACAGCCACACCCCACCGGAAGGGCCGCCCTCCGTCCCGCAGCCGGCGGAAAGGCCCTGCCGTCAGCCCACCGCAAGCAGGATCGCCAGCAGTACCGCGCCGGCGACCGCGGGGGCCGCCACCTCGTACGCCCAGCGCACGGTGATCTCACCCCGCGCCGACTCGGCCTCCCCCTGGCGCTCCAACAGTTCCCGCAGGTCGTCCATGACCTGGTCGGTCTCCGCGCGGGTCGGCCCGGTGTCCGGTCCGCGCAGGCTGAACCCGCCGAGGCCGAAGCCGCTCGGGCCGAGCCCGCCGACCCGGCCGCCCGGTGTCACACCGCGGGCCGCGTCGGCCGCCGCCCGCTGCTGCCGGCGGGCCGCCTTCTTGCGGGCGCGCAGCGAGACGGGGATGGCCCACAGCTGGTACTTGGTGCCGGACTTGGCGACGACCTCGTTGGAGTAGCCGGAGCGCAGGGTGGCGACCTCGCCCCAGGGCAGGGTGACCGTCCGGAGCGGGTTGCGGACGCGCAGCCGGTCCTCGCCCGCGAAGACCGCGGGGCGGAGCGTGAAGGCGATGACCAGCGGCACGATGAGGATCATCCCGGCCAGCGCCAGCCAGGGGGTCCGGCCGTGGCCCTTGACCAGGGCGTCGAAGCCCAGCCAGAGGACGACCAGGAGCAGCAGCGCGCCGCCCGCCAGCCCCAGGGGCGAGCGGTAGATCCGGTCCTTGGCGGCGGGCGCCGGAGGCGGTGACGCGGGTGACGGATGGTCCGGGGTGGTCATGGCCCGATTCTGCACGACACCGCCGGGGGTGCGGCCACGCGCCCTGGAACCGGCGCTCATCCGTGATCTCGGCACCCAGGACGAGCAGCGGGGGTGTACAGCCGCTACGCGCGTAGATATGCTCGTCTGGTGACCATGCCCACTACCGCACCCACAGCTCACGCTCTCTCGGACGTCACCGCGTCCGACAGCACGCTGCGCCGTTTCCTCCACGGGCTGCCCGGCGTCGACGCGGTCGGCCTGGAGGCGCGCGCCGCGTCTCTCGGCACCCGTTCCATCAAGACCACCGCGAAGGCGTACGCCATCGACCTCGCCATCTCGATGGTCGACCTGACGACGCTGGAAGGCGCGGACACCCCGGGCAAGGTCCGGGCGCTCGGCGCCAAGGCGGTCCACCCCGACCCGACGGACCGTACGACCCCCACGACGGCCGCGGTCTGCGTCTACCCCGACATGGTGGCCGCCGCCAAGGAGGCCGTCGCCGGTTCCGGCGTCAAGGTCGCCTCCGTCGCCACCGCCTTCCCGGCCGGCCGTGCCGCGCTCGACGTGAAGCTGGCCGACGTGCGGGACGCCGTCGCCGCCGGCGCCGACGAGATCGACATGGTGATCGACCGGGGCGCGTTCCTCGCCGGCAAGTACCTGAAGGTGTACGACGAGATCGTCGCCGTGAAGGAGGCCTGCGGGGACAGCGCCCGCCTGAAGGTCATCTTCGAGACCGGCGAGCTGTCGACGTACGACAACATCCGCCGCGCCTCCTGGCTCGGCATGCTGGCCGGCGCCGACTTCATCAAGACCTCCACCGGCAAGGTCGCGGTGAACGCGACCCCCGCCAACACCCTGCTGATGCTGGAGGCGGTCCGCGACTTCCGGGCCCAGACCGGCGTCCAGGTCGGCGTGAAGCCGGCCGGCGGCATCCGCACCACCAAGGACGCGATCAAGTTCCTGGTGCTGGTCAACGAGACCGCGGGCGACGACTGGCTGGACAACCACTGGTTCCGCTTCGGCGCCTCCTCGCTCCTCAACGACCTGCTGATGCAGCGCCAGAAGCTGGCCACCGGCCGCTACTCCGGTCCCGACTACGTGACGGTGGACTGATCCCCCATGGCTTTCGAGTACGCACCCGCCCCCGAGTCCCGCGCGATCGTCGACATCGCGCCCAACTACGGCCTGTTCATCGACGGCGAGTTCACCGAGGCGGCCGACGGCAAGGTCTTCAAGACCGTCTCGCCGTCCACGGAGGAGGTCCTCTCCGAGGTGGCCCGGGCCGGCGCCGAGGACGTCGACCGCGCGGTGAAGGCGGCCCGCAGGGCGTTCGAGAAGTGGTCGGCGCTGCCCGGCTCCGAGCGCGCCAAGTACCTGTTCCGCATCGCCCGCATCGTCCAGGAGCGCAGCCGTGAGCTGGCCGTCCTGGAGACGCTGGACAACGGCAAGCCGATCAAGGAGACCCGCGACGCGGACCTCCCGCTGGTCGCCGCGCACTTCTTCTACTACGCGGGCTGGGCCGACAAGCTCGACCACGCCGGCTTCGGCGCGAACCCGCGGCCGCTAGGCGTGGCCGGTCAGGTCATCCCCTGGAACTTCCCGCTGCTGATGCTGGCGTGGAAGATCGCCCCGGCCCTCGCGACCGGCAACACGGTCGTGCTGAAGCCCGCCGAGACCACCCCGCTGTCCGCCCTGTTCTTCGCGGACATCTGCCGCCAGGCCGGTCTGCCCAAGGGTGTCGTCAACATCCTCCCGGGCTACGGCGACGCGGGCGCCGCGCTGGTCGCGCACCCGGACGTGAACAAGGTGGCGTTCACCGGCTCCACGGCCGTCGGCAAGGAGATCGCCCGCACGGTCGCCGGCACGCGCAAGAAGCTCACGCTCGAACTGGGCGGCAAGGGCGCCAACATCGTCTTCGACGACGCGCCGATCGACCAGGCCGTCGAGGGCATCGTCACCGGCATCTTCTTCAACCAGGGGCAGGTCTGCTGCGCGGGCTCCCGGCTGCTGGTCCAGGAGTCGGTCCAGGACGAGCTGCTGGACTCCCTCAAGCGCCGCCTGTCCACGCTGCGCCTGGGCGACCCGCTGGACAAGAACACCGACATCGGCGCGATCAACTCCGCCGAGCAGCTGGCCCGGATCACCGCGCTGGCCGAGCGGGGCGAGGCGGAGGGCGCCGAGCGCTGGTCGCCGGCCTGCGCGCTTCCCGAGAGCGGCTACTGGTTCGCCCCGACGCTGTTCACGAACGTCACCCAGGCCCACACCATCGCCCGTGACGAGATCTTCGGCCCGGTGCTGTCGGTCCTCACCTTCCGCACCCCGGACGAGGCGGTCGCCAAGGCGAACAACACCCAGTACGGCCTCTCGGCCGGCATCTGGACCGAGAAGGGCTCGCGCATCCTGGCCGTCGCGAACAAGCTGCGCGCCGGTGTCGTCTGGTCCAACACGTTCAACAAGTTCGACCCGGCCTCGCCCTTCGGCGGCTACAAGGAGTCGGGCTTCGGCCGCGAGGGCGGCCGCCACGGCCTGGAGGCGTACCTCGATGTCTGACCGACTGTCTGTCTTCAAGACCTACAAGCTGTACGTCGGCGGGAAGTTCCCGCGTTCCGAGAGCGGCCGGGTGTACGAGGTGCAGGACTCGAAGGGCAAGTGGCTGGCCAACGCTCCGCTGTCCTCCCGCAAGGACGCCCGGGACGCGGTGGTCGCCGCGCGCAAGGCGTTCGGCGGCTGGTCCGGCGCGACCGCCTACAACCGCGGCCAGGTCCTCTACCGCGTCGCGGAGATGCTGGAGGGCCGCAGGGAGCAGTTCGTGCGGGAGGTCGCGGACGCGGAGGGCCTGTCGAAGTCGAAGGCGGCCGCGGTCGTGGACGCCACGGTCGACCGCTGGGTCTGGTACGCCGGCTGGACCGACAAGATCGCCCAGGTGATCGGCGGCGCCAACCCGGTCGCGGGCCCGTACTTCAACCTGTCCTCGCCGGAGCCGACGGGCGTGGTCGCCGTCCTGGCCCCGCAGGAGTCGTCCTTCCTCGGCCTGGTGTCGGTGGTGGCCCCGGTGATCGCCACCGGCAACACGGCGGTCGTGATCGCCTCCGAGAAGGCCCCGCTGCCCGCTCTGTCCCTGGGCGAGGTGCTGGCCACCTCCGACGTCCCGGGCGGTGTGGTCAACGTGCTGTCCGGCCGCACGGCGGAGATCGCGGCGCCGCTCGCCGCGCACCAGGACGTCAACGCGATCGACCTGGCGGGCGCGGACGAGGTGCTGGCGAAGGAGCTGGAGGTCGCGGCGGCCGACAATCTGAAGCGGGTGCTCCGTCCACAGGCTGTGGATTACTTCGAGACGCCGGGGATCGAGCGGATGACGGCGTTCCTGGAGACGAAGACCGTGTGGCATCCGACGGGGTCGCTGGGCGCGGGCGGGTCCTCCTACTGACGGGCCCCGGGCGGGGAACCGCCGTCGTCCGCCGAGCGCGGGTGCGTCGTGGCCCGTCGCGCCCGCGTGGCGGAGCCGCATGACGAACTCCACCCCGCGCCCCTGCCGGGGCGCCTTCAGTGGCCCGGGCCGCCGAGGACCTGCCCCACCACCGGGACGCTGCCCAGCGACGGCGCCTGGGCCAGGGGGCGGGTCAGGGTCTGGGAGCCGACCGGCTTGAAGTCGGCCAGCTGGGTGCCCACCCCGTTGTCCAGCGGGTCCACGCCCGTGCCCGCGAGCGGGTTGGGCTTGAGGCCGGCGACCGGGCCGGTGACGTAGTGGACCATGCCCGTCGTGGCCCGCAGGCCCGCCTGCGGGTCGATGTGGCCGACGTCCATGGGACGGTAGTTGACGCCCAGGCCGGGGATCGAGTCGGCGGACGCCGTGGCCGCGCCCGCGCCCAGGGCCGCTCCGGCGGCCACCAGGGTGATCACGGCGCGCTGCGCGGCGGGGTGCTGGGGAGAGGTGTGTCGGGCCATCGCTGGTGCCACCTTCTGGTGCGCAGGGTAAGGGGATCGGCACACAGGGTAGTTGAGGTGAGACTCACGCTCAAAAGCCGACCCGCGGGGTCGGCAGGGCGTCCCCCATGCGTCAAACTGGTGTTCCGTGAGCCTTCATCCTCCGGTCCCCGCCCGTGT
This sequence comes from Streptomyces sp. NPDC046881, assembly GCF_040645015.1. NCBI lineage: Bacteria > Bacillati > Actinomycetota > Actinomycetes > Kitasatosporales > Streptomycetaceae > Streptomyces > Streptomyces sp. NPDC046881. The sequence goes on from NZ_JBEYXJ010000022.1 coordinate 66,823, forward strand.
CGTGCTGCTGTGCGGCCCCTCGGGCTCGGGCAAGTCACTCGTCGCCGCCCGCTCCGGGCTTCCCGTGCTGCGCCTGGACGACTTCTACAAGGAGGGTGACGACCCGACCCTGCCGCTGGTGCAGGGGAGTTCGGACATCGACTGGGACCACCCGCAGTCGTGGGACGCGGACGTCGCGGTCGAGGCCATCACCCGGCTGTGCGCGACGGGCTCGACCCCGGTGCCGGTGTACGACCTCTCGCTGAGCGCCCGCACCGGCGAGGAGACGCTGCACATCGGCCGTTCCCCGCTGTTCATCGCGGAGGGCATCTTCGCCGCGGAGATCGTCGAGCGGTGCCGCGAGCTGGGCGTGCTGGCGGACGCGCTGTGCCTGGCCCGCGGCCCGGTCACCACCTTCCGGAGGCGCTTCCTGCGCGATCTGAAGGAGGGCCGCAAGTCGGTGCCGTTCCTGCTGCGCCGCGGCTGGCGGCTGATGCGGGCCGAGCGCACGATCGTCGCCCGCCAGGTGTCCCTGGGCGCGCATGCGTGCGACCGGGACGAGGCGCTGGGCCGGCTGGCGGCAGCGGCGACGGGCCGGCCGGTACGGCAGGAGACGGCGGCGTAACGCCCCTACACACGACAACGGGACCGGCAGGGCCCCCCGGCCTGTCGGTCCCGTTCCCGTTCCTCCCCCGTTCCCCCGAAGGCCCACCCCCCGGTGGTCCCCCGTGTTTCCCCCGTTACCCCCCGTTTCCCCCGTTTCCCCCGTCCTTCAGGCGACGAGCTCGCCGAAGGCGTCCTCCTGGTCACGGCCGAAGCTGAGGATCTCGTCCTCGCGCAGCCGGCGCAGCGAACGCCAGATGCTCGACTTCACCGTGCCGACACTGATGCCGAGGATGTCCGCGATCTCCGGGTCCGTGCGGCCCTCGTAGTAGCGCAGGACCAGCATGGTGCGCTGGAGTTCGGGCAGCCGGGTCAGCGCCTGCCACAGGACGGCGCGCAGCTCGGTGCCGCGCATCGCGTCCGTCTCGCCGGGCGTCTCCGGCAGTTCCTCGGTCGGGTACTCGTTGAGCTTGCGGCGCCGCCAGGCGCTGATGTGCAGGTTGGTCATGGTGCGGCGGAGGTATCCGCCGACCGCCGCCTTGTCGCTGATCCGGTCCCACGCCTTGTACGTCGAGAACAGCGCGCTCTGCAGCAGGTCCTCGGCCTCGAAGCGGTCACCGGTCAGGTGGTAGGCGGTGGCGTACAGGGAGGCGCGGCGCTCCTGGACGTAGGCGGTGAACTCCGCCTCGGTCAGCGAACGCCGCTCCCCCGAGTCCTCCCCGTACGCGGCTCCCCCGTGAGCTTCCCCCCGTGCGTCAACCACCGTCATGTAGGCGGTGTGCTGACGCCCGGTGCCGCGAGCGCACCCCCGCCCGCTCACGGCACCGGACTTCTCGGAACCCCGGTGCACGTCGTGCAGACGCGTGACCACTGCGCTGGTGCTGATGCCGTGCAGCGTGTTCATCTCGCGCTCCCCGTCGTGGACTTCCGGTGATTCGGTGGTGCCGGGCCGGTCTCCGGCTCCCCGTCCGGCCCGTGCCCAAAAGACTGCCGGGGTGACTTCATCGCCGTGTCCGCCGACTGTCACAGACCTGTCACAGGGGTCCGGCCAAGGATCGTCACAGTGCGTGCACAGGTCATGGCAGTAGGGACGGCCTGGTGCCGGCAGGTCGTACGGCGGGCCCTCCATGGGCCAGAATGAGCCCGTGCCTTCCCTGTTGCTGATCGAGGACGACGACGCCATCCGTACGGCCCTGGAGCTCTCCCTGACGCGCCAGGGACACCGGGTGGCCACCGCTGCCAGCGGCGAGGACGGTCTGAAGCTGCTGCGCGAACAGCGGCCGGACCTGATCGTGCTGGACGTGATGCTGCCCGGCATCGACGGGTTCGAGGTGTGCCGGCGCATCCGGCGCACGGACCAGCTGCCGATCATCCTGCTGACCGCGCGCAGCGACGACATCGACGTCGTGGTCGGCCTGGAGTCGGGCGCCGACGACTACGTCGTCAAGCCGGTGCAGGGACGGGTGCTGGACGCCCGGATCCGGGCCGTGCTGCGGCGCGGCGAGCGCGAGTCCAGCGACTCGGCGACCTTCGGCAACGTCGTCATCGACCGGTCGGCCATGACCGTCACGAAGAACGGCGAGGACCTCCAGCTGACCCCGACCGAGCTGCGGCTGCTGCTGGAGCTGAGCCGGCGGCCCGGTCAGGCGCTGTCCCGGCAGCAGCTGCTGCGGCTGGTGTGGGAGCACGACTACCTCGGTGACTCGCGCCTGGTCGACGCCTGTGTGCAGCGGCTGCGCGCCAAGGTCGAGGACGTCCCGTCGTCCCCGACGCTGATCCGTACCGTCCGTGGAGTCGGCTACCGCCTGGACGCGCCTCAGTGACCGATACGCAAGGGGGGCTGCGCGGCTGGGCCGCGGGGCGCAGGGGAAGTCTGTCGCGGCTGAGGTTCACCAGCCTCCGGCTGCGCCTGGTGCTGGTCTTCGCGCTGGTCGCGCTCACCGCCGCGGTGTCGGCGTCGGGCATCGCCTACTGGCTCAACCGGGAGGCGGTGCTCACCCGCGCCCAGGACGCGGTGCTGCGCGACTTCCGGCAGGAGATGCAGAACCGCGCGGGCGCGCTGCCGGAGCATCCGACACAGGACCAGTTGCAGCGTGCCGCGGGCCAGATGGCCGCCAGCAGCCAGCGTTTCAGCGTGCTGCTGGTCGCCGAGGACTCCGACGGCAGGACGGTGTACGGCAACTCGGGCGGCATCAACGGCTTCGCCCTGGAGGACGTGCCCGAGTCGCTGCGCGCCGCCGTGGCCAAGCGGCAGGAGGTGACCGGCGCCAACAAGGAGCCGTACCACCTGTACTGGCAGCGGGTCGTGGACCACGGCACGCCCTACCTGGTGGCCGGTACGCGCGTGATCGGCGGCGGCCCCACGGGCTACATGGCGAAGTCCCTGGAGCCGGAGGCCAAGGACCTCAACTCGCTGGCCTGGTCGCTGGGCATCGCCACCGGGCTCGCGCTGATCGGTGCCGCGCTGCTCGCGCAGGCCGCCGCCACGACCGTGCTGAAGCCGGTGCACCGGCTCGGTGTGGCCGCGCGGCGGCTCGGCGAGGGCCGGCTGGACACCCGGCTGCGGGTCTCCGGCACCGACGAACTCGCCGACCTGTCCCGGACGTTCAACAACGCGGCCGAGGCGCTGGAGCAGCGGGTCGCGGAGATGGCCGCGCGGGACGAGGCGTCCCGCCGGTTCGTCGCCGACATGTCCCACGAGCTGCGCACCCCGCTCACCGCCATCACCGCCGTCACGGAGGTGCTGGAGGAGGAGCTGGAGGCGGAGACCGGGAGCATGGACCCGATGATCGAGCCGGCCGTCCGGCTGGTGGTCAGCGAGACCCGGCGGCTGAACGACCTCGTCGAGAACCTGATGGAGGTCACCCGCTTCGACGCGGGCACCGCCCGGCTGGTCCTGGACGACGTCGACATCGCCGACCAGATCACCGCCTGCATCGACGCCCGCGCCTGGCTGGACGCGGTCGAGCTGGACGCCGAGCGCGGCATCCACGCCCAGCTGGACCCGCGCCGCCTGGACGTCATCCTCGCCAACCTGATCGGCAACGCGCTCAAGCACGGCGGCTCGCCGGTGCGGGTGTCGGTCCGGGAGACGGACGACTCGCTGGAGATCCGGGTCCGCGACCACGGGCCCGGCATCCCCGAGGACGTCCTCCCGCACGTCTTCGACCGCTTCTACAAGGCGAGCGCCTCCCGGCCGCGCTCCGAGGGCAGCGGGCTCGGCCTGTCCATCGCCCTGGAGAACGCCCACATCCACGGCGGCGAGATCACCGCGGCCAACTCCCCGGAGGGCGGAGCGGTGTTCACGCTGCGGCTGCCACGGGACGCCTCACGGCTCACCGAGGAGGACGGCGGGGACGCCAGGGACAGCAGGACCGACACGGACCGGACAGGAGAGGAGGGGTCATGACCGTACGACGGCTGCTGGCGCTGCCCCTCCTGGGCGTGCTGCTCACCGGCTGCGGCATCCGGGCCACGGAGGTGCCGACCGACTTCGGGGCGGCGCCCTCCCGGGTGCCGTGCTCGCTGGCCGGGCCCGACGAGTCCGCGCGGTCCGCGCACGGGGTGCCGGTGCAGGTCTTCCTGCTGTGCGGGGCGTCCCTGGTGGCGGTCGACCGGACCGTGCCGGTCCCGGAGGACACCGCGGACGCCCGGCGCCGGGTGATCGTGGCGCAGGGGCTGCTGGACCAGCTCGCCAAGCAGCCGTCGTCCGCGGAGCGCTCCGCGGGCTACACGACGTACGTGCCGGGCGGCCTCGGGGTGGCCGGGCCCCGCCCGAAGGACCCCGAGGACACGCTCCGCCTGAGCACGGCGCCCGCGCGTCTCACCTCCTACGCGCTGGCCCAGCTGGTGTGCACCCTGTCCGACTCGGCGGCGACCGAGGACGACGGCTCGGTCATCCTGGGCGGCCCGGCCCCGGACCCGCTGCGCCGCTACGAGTGCACCGACGAGCTCCGCGACCATCCGGGCAGCACGCAGCCGCCGTCCAGCGAGGTCGCGGGCGGCTAGGGTCTCTCTTCCGGATCCTGCCGGTGTCGCAAAAGCTTCCGCGGCGGAACCAATCACACCGGCCCCCGCGTCTTGGGGGTCGTGCAGCGTCCAGGCTCCATCGGCGGCAGCGCCGCGATCCGCGTCCGTGTGACAGGGGGTGTCCTCCTCGTCGCTCACCTCGCCCTCGTCGCCTGGCTGATGCTGCGCCCGCTGGACGTCCCCTGGGTCACGCCCCCGAACCTGCGCCCGCTGGCCGGCATCCGGGCCGACCTGGCGCTGGGCTGGCCGCAGGCGGTCAGACCCCTCGGCGAGGGACTCGCGCTGCTCGCACCGCTGGGCGTGCTGCTGCCGGCGGCGCACGGCAGGCTCACCGTCTCCCCGCTCGCGTCCGTGCTCCGTACGGCCGCGGCCGGCGCCCTGGTCTCGCTCGGCATCGCCCTGCTCCAGACCGGCGTACCCGGCCGGGTCGTGGACGTCGACTCGATGCTGCTGAACACGGCGGGCGTCGTCCTGGCGCACCTGGCCCTCGTACCGGCGGGCCGGGCCTGGCTGCGGCGGCGGGAGGCGCGGGAACCCGGGGCGGCCGAGCCGGCGGTCACCGTCCAGGAGGAGCTGTCTCAGGGGCGTACCCCGACGATTCCCAGGGTCGGGATCGCCCCGTAGAGGGACGCTTCGTCCTGTTCGTCTCCGTACCGTGGACAACAGTTGAGGGGTCCCGCCGGGGCCCCGCCACCGGTTCGGACGACGAGCCGACGACCACGGAGGATCCGACATGAGCGCGCTCACCCGCCCCACCCACGGCCGCATGATCGGCGGAGTCTGCGCCGGACTGGCCCGGCGCTTCGGCACCTCGGCCACCACGATGCGGGTGATCTTCCTGGTGTCCTGCCTGCTGCCGGGCCCGCAGTTCCTGCTCTACATAGCGCTGTGGCTGCTGATGCCGTCCGAGGACAAGGCCCGCACGGCCTGGTGACGCGGCGCGGACACGCCACGGGGGCGCACCCGGACCTGCCGGAGCGCCCCGCGCAGTACGGAAGGCCCAGGTCAGCCGACCGGGAGCCCGTTGATCGGCACGCCGTGCGTGGGCAGGCCCTTCAGCGGCAGTCCGCCCAGCAGGCCGGCGACCGGCTTGGTCGGGCCCTTGGCGACGACACTCTCGGCGACCGGCTGCGCGGCGGCCGCCCCCTTGCCGACGGCCGGCATCGCCGCGGCGACACCGCGCTTGGCCACGGGCTTCAGCGTCTTCGCGGCGCCGCTGTCCGGCAGCGCCTCGATGACCTGCTCGGGCGGCAGCGTCCTGGTGACGGTGTCCAGCGTGTGGCCGGCGTCCGGGCTGACCGGGGCCGCGCTGGCCGCGCCCGCACCGGCGGCGGCGAAAGCGGCGCCGAGGGCGGCGACACCGAGGGTCTTGGCAGCAGACTGCTTCATGGTGAATGCGTCCTTGCATGCGGAGACGGGAGATCACGAACGATCTGAGCGGTCCACGACCGTAAACATCCCGGGCCACCCGCCGCAAACACCGAAATACGGACGCCTGGTGAAAGTGCGTCCGCTTTCCGGCCGGGAAACACCGGGAGACTAGACCTCCGGACCAGCAGAACCGCTGGTGGAAGCGGTCTGCTGGAACAGCCATTCGGATTTCAGCTCGGCATATCCGGGTTTGACGACGTCATTGATCATGGCGAGTCGTTCATCGAAAGGAATGAACGCTGATTTCATCGCATTGACGGAGAACCACTGGAGATCGTCGAGCGTGTAACCGAACGCCTCGACGAGGTGCTCGAATTCCCGGCTCATCGTGGTGTGCGACATCAGCCGGTTGTCGGTGTTCACGGTGGCCCGGAAGTGCAGCCGGCGCAGCAGCCCGATGGGGTGCTCGGCGTACGAGGGCGCGGCCCCGGTCTGCAGGTTGGAGCTGGGGCACAGCTCCAGCGGGATCCGCTTGTCCCGCACGTAGGAGGCGAGCCGGCCCAGCTTGACCGAGCCGTCCTCGCGGACCTCGATGTCGTCGATGATCCGCACCCCGTGGCCGAGCCGGTCGGCACCGCACCACTGCAGCGCCTGCCAGATGGACGGCAGTCCGAAGGCCTCCCCGGCGTGGATGGTGAAGTGGTTGTTCTCCCGCTTGAGGTACTCGAAGGCGTCCAGGTGCCGGGTGGGCGGGTAGCCGGCCTCGGCGCCCGCGATGTCGAAGCCGACCACGCCCGCGTCCCGGTAGCGGTTGGCGAGTTCGGCGATCTCCAGGGAGCGGGCCGCGTGCCGCATGGCGGTCAGCAGGGCGCCGACCCGGATCCGCCGGCCGTTCTCCCGGGCCAGCCGCTCACCCTGCCGGAACCCCTCGTTGACGGCCTCGACCACCTGTTCCAGGGTCAGGCCCCCGTCGAGGTGCTGCTCGGGCGCGTACCGCACCTCGGCGTAGACGACGCCGTCCTCGGCGAGGTCCTCGGCGCACTCCCGGGCGACCCGGACCAGGGCCGCGCGGGTCTGCATGACGGCGACGGTGTGCCGGAAGGTCTCCAGATACCGTTCCAGCGAGCCGGAGTCGGCGGCCTCCTGGAACCAGATCCCCAGCTTGTCCGGGTCGGTCTCGGGAAGCTCGGCATAGCCGCTCTCGCGGGCGAGGTCGACGACGGTGCCCGGGCGGAGTCCGCCGTCGAGATGATCGTGCAGCAGTACCTTGGGCGCCCGGCGGATCTGGTCCGCGGTGGGGGCGTTCCCGGTCGGTGCGGTCTGGCTCGTCATTTCCGCACTCTAACGCCTACGCGCGTAGAGGGACCGGTGTGCGCGGCGGCTGTTTCCCGGCACTTTTCCGTCGATACGCAACGGTGACCCCCCGGACGGGTTTGGCACACCGCGCCTTCTGAGACTGTTCTGTCATGGGACAGCAAGCGACGCCGGTGCGAACGGCCAGGCTGGGGAAGGCAGTCGGCCCGGAGCCGACGTCGGTGAGCGGAGCGGTGCTGCTGCTCCCCGGCGGGGAGGAGGTCTCCGCCCGCCGGCCGTCCCCCGTCCGGGCGATGAGCCTGCTGCGCTCGCTGGGCCGCGCCCTGGCGCGCGCGGGCCGGTCCGAGGGGCTGGCCGTACATCCCGTCCACTACCGCTACCGCGGCTGGAACGGCAGCGAGGCCCACCTCGCGGCGGACGCCGAGTGGGCCGCCGACGAGGTCGTACGACGGTACGGGGACGTCCCCGTCTGCCTGGCCGGCGTCGGCATGGGCGGCCGGGCGGCGCTCCGGTCCGGCGGCCACGAGGCCGTCAACTCCGTCGTGGCCCTCGCCCCCTGGCTGCCGGAGGAGGACGTCGCCGCGCCCGCCGAGCCGGTGAAGCAACTCGTGGGGCGCCGCGTCCTGATCGCCCACGGCACCAACGACGAACGCACCGACCCCGAGTTGTCCTTCCGCTTCGCGGCACGGGCGAAGAAGGTGAACCGGGAGGTGTGCCGGTTCGAAGTGCACTCCGACGGACACGGGTTGCACGGATACCGGGACGAAGTGGTCTGCCTGGCAGTGGACTTCGCCCTGGGCGCCCTCTTCGGGCACTGCGTGTCCCGTCCCGTGGAGGACGCGCTGGCCGCGCCGCCGCCGATCGGGCTCCGGATGCCGCTGGCCGCGGGGTTCGGCAAGTCGCTGAAGCGGTAGGCCCTACGAGGGCAGCAGGCTGCCCCTGCGCGAGAGCAGGAACTTCTTGAACGCGGCCACCGGGGGTGTGTCCGGGCGGTCGGCCAGCCAGGCCACGCCGATCTCGCGGGCCGCTCTCGGGGCCGTGACCGTCAGTTCCACCACGCCCGGGCGGGGGACGGTGGGGGGCGGCAGGAGGGCCACCCCGAGACCCGCCGCCACCAGGCCGCGCAGGGTCTCCGCCTCCTCGCCCTCGAAGGCGATGCGGGGCTTGAAACCGGCCTCGCGGCACAGGTCGTCGGTGATGCGGCGCAGGCCGTAACCGGGTTCGAGGGTGACGAAGGTTTCCTCGGCCGCCTCGGCCAGGCGGATGCGGCGGCGGGCGGCCAGGCGGTGCTCGGCGGGGACGACCAGGCGGAGCTTCTGCTCGTCGAGGCGGCGGGCGACCAGGTCGGGGGCGTCGGGGACCGGCGAGGTGAGGCACAGGTCCAGCTCGCCGGCGCGCAGCCCCTCCAGCATCGCCTCGCCGTAGTTCTGCACCAGGCTGAAGCGGACGCGCGGGTGGTCGGCGCGGAAGGCCTGCAGCAGGCCGGGTACGGTCTCGGCGCCCATGGTGTGCAGGAAGCCGAAGGCGACCTTGCCGGTGGCCGGGTCGGCGTCCGCGCGGACCTCCTCGGCGGCCCGCCCGACCTCGCCGAGGGCCCGCTCCACGGAGGCGAGGAAGGTACGGCCGGCGGTGGTCAGGGAGACCGTGCGGCCGTGCCGGGCGAACAGGTCGACGCCCAGGTCACGCTCCAGGCGGGCCATCGCGCGGGAGAGGGTGGACTGGGGCACGTTCAGCTCCTGCGCGGCCCGGGTGACGTGCTCCGTGCGCGCCACGCCGGCGAAGTACGCGAGCCGCGGCGCGAGCAACAGCGCCATGTCTTCCGTGTCACCGGACGGTGACAGACGAGCCTGTGAGCTTTGCTGATGCGCCATGGGAACGATTATCGCGGTTCCATGCATTGGACGCATGAAAGAAGCCCTACGTACGGTCGAGGCATGTCTCCCGCCAGTACCGGGGCGTCCACCCGCGTGGGCGCCGTCCCGTCCGTCCCTGTTCCCGACTCCGACTCCCGGCTGACCCCGGGCGGCCCCGGCTACCGCCGGATGAGCCTCGCCCTGTTCCTCGCCGGAGTCGCGACCTTCGCCCTGCTCTACTCCACCCAGGCCCTGCTGCCGCTGATCTCCGGGGAGTTCGGGGTCGCGGCGAGCGAGGCGAGCTGGACCGTGGCCGCCGCGACCGGCGGCCTGGCGCTGTTCGTCCTGCCGATGAGCGCGCTGTCGGAGCGGTTCGGCCGCCGTACGGTGATGACCGCCTCGCTGGCCGTCGCCGTCACGGTCGGCATGCTGGTGCCGTTCGCGCCGTCGCTCGGCGCGCTGGTGGCGCTGCGGGCGGTGCAGGGTGCCGCGCTGGCCGGGCTGCCGGCCTCGGCGCAGGCCTACCTGGCCGAGGAGGTGCGGCCGAAGGCGCTGGTCACGGCCATCGGGCTGTTCGTGGCCGGCAACAGCGTCGGCGGCATGAGCGGCCGGGTGATCACCGGCTGGGTCGCGCAGGAGTGGGGCTGGCGGGTCTCGGTCGGGGTGATCGGCGCGCTCGCGGTCGTGTGCGCGGTGGCGTTCCGGCTGCTGCTGCCGGCGCCGCGGCACTTCACGGCGGGTTCGCTGCGCCCGCGGGTCCTGCTCGGCACGGTCCGCGGCCACCTCGCCGACCCGCTGCTGCGCCGCCTGTACGCGATCGGCGCGCTGTTCATGACGGTGTTCGGCGGTGTCTACACGGTGATCGGCTACCGGCTGACAGCGGCGCCGTTCGGGCTGCCGCAGGGCATCGTGGGCTCGATCTTCCTGGTCTACCTGGTGGGTACGGTGTCCGCTTCCACCGCGGGCCGGCTGGTGGGCCGGTTCGGCCGCCGGGGCGCGCTGTACCTGGCGGGCGGTACGACGGCGGCCGGTCTGCTGCTGTCCCTGACGGCCTCGCTGCCGCTGGTCCTGCTGGGCCTGGTGCTGATCACGGCGGGCTTCTTCGCCGGGCACGCGGTGGCGTCGTCCGCGGTCAGCAAGACGGCCACGCGCGGCCGCGCCCAGGCCTCGGCGCTGTACCAGTCGGCCTACTACATCGGCTCCAGCGCCGGCAGCACGGTCGGCGCGCTGGCCTTCCACGCGGACGGCTGGTCCGGCACGGTCGGCGTCGGCCTCCTCGCGGTCCTCGGTGTCGTCACGATCACCGTCCTGGGCTCCCGGGCGGCGCGGGTGGCGGAGCGCGGCCCGCTCGTGGCCGACGCCCGGTGAAGGCGCTCCGAAGGGGCGCGGGGCCCTGCGCGGGCGCCCCACCTCTCCACCTGCACGTTTCCCGGCTCCGAGGGTGATTGTCAGTCCCCTGCGGTAGCTTCCAGATGCTGGGGCGCGAAGGTGCGCCACCGGGAAGGCCACAGGGGTGGGTGGACGATGGGCGACAGCACGGCGACGGCGGATCTCGACGTCGCACTGGAGAAGCACCGGACCGAGCTGACCGGGTACTGCTACCGGATGCTCGGCTCCTCCTTCGAGGCCGAGGACGCGGTGCAGGACACCCTGGTACGGGCCTGGCGGAGCTACGACAGGTTCGAGGGCCGTTCCAGCCTGCGCTCGTGGCTGTACCGGATCGCGACGAACGTGTGCCTGGACATGCTGACGGCGGGCAACAAGCGGGCGCGGCCCATGGACCTGACGGACTCCACCCCGCTCGCGCAGGCGGCGCTCTCCCCGCGCCCGGACAACACCTGGCTGGAGCCGATGCCGGACGCGCGCGTGCTGCCGGCCGTGGCGGACCCGGCGGAGGCGGCAGTCGCCAAGGAGTCGGTCCGGCTCGCCTTCATGGCCGCGCTCCAGCAGCTGCCGCCCAAGCAGCGGGCGGTGCTGATCCTGCGGGAGGTACTCGCGTGGAAGGCGAGCGAGGTGGCCGAGCTGCTGGACACCACGGTCGCGTCGGTGAACAGCGCCCTGCAGCGGGCCCGGGCCACGCTCGCCGAGCGCGGGGACACGGGCGCCGAGGGGGCGGTGTCCGACCCGCTGGACGAGGAGCAGCAGAAGCTGCTGGAGCGGTACGTCAAGGCCTTCGAGGGCTACGACATGACGGCGCTGACCGCGCTGCTGCACGAGGACGCCGTCATGACGATGCCGCCGTTCGACCTGTGGCTGCGCGGCACCGCCGACATCACCGGCTTCATGACCACCCTCGGCGCCTCCTGCGCCGGCTCCCGGCTGCTGCCGGTCCGGGCCAACGGCCTGCCGGGCTTCGCGCACTACAAGCCGGACCCGGAGAACGGCGGGTTCACCCCGTGGGCGGTGCAGGTGCTGGAGATCTCAGACGGCCGGATCACCGGTTTCCACTGCTTCCTCGACACCCAGCGGTGGTTCCCGCTCTTCGACCTGCCCCTCCACCTGGAAGCGGAGCCCGACGAGGCCGAGCAGGGCGTGTAAGGCGGGGCCGGCGTCCCGCAGCAGGATCCGCCCGCCGGCCCGGCGGGCGGTCAGCTCCAGCCGGGCCAGCAGGTCGACGGCCGCCAGCCCCGGCGGCCCGAGCCCGCCCACGTCACACACGACCACCCCGGCTCCCCCGGCCTCCAGCAGGGTCCGCACCCGGGCACACAGCCCGGGCACCTCGTCCCGGCGAACGGGCCCGGGCAGCACCAGCACGGCGGGGGTCTCGGCATCCACGTGCGGGTAGACCGGCGGGGCGGGCGGAACTCATCGGGGGCACGCCGCCGTAGATCACATTGACCCGCGCCCCCGCCTGCTCGCAGGGTTGGCCCTGTGGCGGGGGTGCTGAGCGGGTTCGCGGTGATCGCGGTCGTCGTCGGGGTGGGCTATGTGCTCGGGCGGCGCGGGACGCTCGGCGCGCAGGGCGGGGAGGTGCTCACGCGGCTGGCCTTCACGCTGGCCGGGCCCGCGCTGCTGTTCACCACGCTCGCGCGGGCCGACCTGTCGGTCCTCTTCTCCAGCCGGCTGCTGGTGACGGCGCTCAGTACGGCCGTGGTCGCGGGGGTCTTCGTCGCGGCCGGTGCGGTACGGCGGTGGGGGGTGGGCCGGACGACGATCGGCGCGCTGTGCTCGGGGTACGTCAACTCGGGCAACCTCGGCATCCCGATCGCCGCGTACGTCCTGGGCGACGCCTCCCTGGTGGCGCCGGTGCTGCTCTTCCAGGTCGTCCTGGTCACCCCGGTCGCGCTCACCGTGCTGGACCTGTCCGGCACGGGCGAGAAGGGGACGGTGGTGCGGCGCCTGCTGACCCCGCTGCGGAATCCGATCGCGGTGGGCTCGCTGTCGGGGGTGCTGGTGTCGGCGGCGGGCTGGCAGCTGCCCGGTCCGCTGCTGAACCCGCTGACCGCGCTCGCCGGCATGTCCGTCCCGGCGGCCCTGCTGGCCTTCGGCATGTCCCTGCACGGCAACCCGCCTCCCGGCCGGGGGCGGGACGGCCACCTGGTCCTGCTGTCCGTCGCGCTGAAGTCGCTGGGCCAGCCGCTGGTGGCCTGGGCGCTGGCCCGGTGCGTCTTCGGCCTGCACGGCCACGCCCTGCTGGACACGGTGGTGACCGCCGCCCTCCCCGGCGCCCAGAACCTCTTCACCTACGCCGGCCGCTACCGGGTCGCCGAGTCCCTGGCCCGCGAGTCGGTGCTCCTGTCGACGGTGGTGTCCGTACCGGTGCTGGTGGGGGTGGCGGCGGTGCTGGGGTGAGTGGAGTCAGCTGACGGCAACGCTGAGCCGGAACGGCGCGGGCAGCTCGACCGGGGCACCGAATTGCGCCGATCTCAGGACTCGGTAGACACCGGCCCGGGACCAATTCGGCTGCGTCGGCGGGAACGAGGTCCTCGTCCGACCCTGCCAACAGCGCCTCCACCGGCACCACGGCCAGGTCGGGGACGTACAGCTCCAGCCGGGACGGGATGACGAGGGGCACATGCTGGTAGATGCCCCAGGACTGCGGGATCACCTCGTAGAGTCGCCGCTTCAACGGTTCCGAAACGGGGTGATGGGCGACAGCGGAGTAGGGCGCCACGGTGACGAGGCCGTCGATGATCTCCGCCTTGCAGCCCTTGGGAATCTCAGATTGCTTCCAGACCCAGACGAGTTCGTCCCACTCGCTGTCGGTCAGGAGGTAGTCCCCCTCGTGGACGTCCATGGAGACATCCAACAAGCCGGAACGGGACCGGCGGAGGTCCACCGGTCCCGTTCACCCGAATGAGCAAACCGCAGGTCAGGCGATGCGTTCCAGCACCACCGGCGACGCCGTGAAGGCCGTGCCGGGGGCCGCGATGTCGTAGGAGCCCGCCACCGCCTGGAGCGCGTACTCGAAGCGCTCGGGGGTGTCGGTGTGCAGGGTCAGCAGGGGCTGGCCCTCGGTGACCGTGTCGCCCGGCTTGGCGTGCAGCTCGATGCCCGCGCCCGCCTGCACCGGGTCCTCCTTGCGGGCCCGGCCGGCGCCGAGACGCCAGGCGCCGACCCCGATGTCGTACGCGTCGAGGCGGGTCAGGACGCCGGAGGCCGGGGCCTTGACGACGTGCTGCTCCTTCGCGGTGGGCAGCGGCGCGTCCGGGTCGCCGCCCTGCGCCGCGATCATCCGGCGCCAGACGTCCATCGCCGAGCCGTCGGCCAGGGCCTTGGCGGGGTCGGCGTCCTTGACGCCGGCCGCGTCGAGCATCTCGCGGGCCAGGGCGATGGTCAGTTCCACGACGTCCGCGGGGCCGCCGCCGGCCAGGACCTCGACCGACTCGCGGACCTCCAGGGCGTTGCCCGCGGTCAGGCCGAGCGGGGTGGACATGTCCGTCAGCAGCGCGACCGTCTTCACGCCGTGGTCGGTGCCGAGGCCCACCATCGTGGACGCCAGCTCGCGGGCGTCCTCGATGGTCTTCATGAAGGCGCCCGTGCCCACCTTCACGTCCAGGACCAGCGAGCCGGTGCCCTCGGCGATCTTCTTCGACATGATCGAGGAGGCGATCAGCGGGATCGCCTCGACCGTGCCGGTGACGTCCCGCAGGGCGTACAGCTTCTTGTCCGCGGGGGCCAGGCCGTCGCCCGCGGCGCAGATCACCGCGCCCGTGGTGTCCAGCACGTGCAGCATCTCCTCGTTGGAGAGCAGGGCGCGCCAGCCGGGGACCGACTCCAGCTTGTCCAGGGTGCCGCCGGTGTGGCCGAGGCCCCGGCCGGAGAGCTGGGGGACGGCCGCGCCGCAGGCCGCGACGAGCGGGGCCAGGGGCAGCGTGATCTTGTCGCCGACGCCGCCCGTGGAGTGCTTGTCGGCCGTCGGGCGGGACAGCGAGGAGAAGTCCATGCGCTCGCCGGAGGCGATCATGGCCGCGGTCCAGCGGGCGATCTCGCGGCGGTTCATGCCGTTCAGCAGGATCGCCATGGCGAGCGCGGACATCTGCTCGTCGGCGACCTCGCCGCGGGTGTACGCGTCGATGACCCAGTCGATCTGCTCGTCGGTCAGCTCGCCGCGGTCCCGCTTGGTGCGGATGACGGAGATGGCGTCCATGGCCATGGCTGGGGGCTTCCTTCCGGGAGGTGCGAAGTGTGCGGCCCCCCTGCGAGCGGGGCAGGGGGGCCGTACGGCGTTACTGGGCGAGATGGCCCGGGCCGAAGGCCTGGGGCAGCATCGCGGAGAGCGGGAGGACCCCCGCGGGGGTGTCCAGGAGCAGGTCCGGGCCGCCGAACTCGTAGAGCAGCTGGCGGCACCGGCCGCACGGGACCAGCAGGGCGCCGGTGCCGTCGACGCAGGTGAAGTGCGTCAGCCGGCCGCCGCCCGTGCGCTGCAGCTGGGAGACCAGGCCGCACTCGGCGCACAGGCCGAGACCGTAGGAGGCGTTCTCGACGTTGCAGCCGGTGACGGTGCGGCCGTCGTCGACCAGGGCGGCCACGCCGACCGGGTAGCCCGAGTAAGGGGCGTAGGCGTGGGACATGGCCTCCCGCGCCTCGGCGCGCAGCGCCTCCCAGTCGAACTCGGCGTGCGGCGTCACTTGCCCTGGCCCTTCCGGTACCGCATGCCGTCCGCCTTCGGCATCCGCAGGCGCTGCGCGGACAGCGACAGCACGAGCAGGGTGACGACGTACGGGGTGGCGCCCACGAAGTCGCTCGGGACCTCGTCGGTGAGCAGGTACCAGACCAGGACCAGCGCGGCCATGACGGCGCTGACCACGCCCTGCACCAGGGCCTTCTTGTACAGCTTCCAGCCGGCCAGCAGCGCGAGCAGCACCACCAGGAGCAGCAGCAGGGCGTGGACGGTCACACCGCCGTTGCGCAGCTGGAGGGCGTCGGAGTAGCCGAACAGGCCCGCGCCCATGGCCAGCCCGCCGGGGCGCCAGTTGCCGAAGATCATGGCGGCGAGACCGATGTAGCCGCGGCCGCCGGTCTGGCCCTCCAGGTAGGTGTGCGAGGTGACCAGCGCGAGGAACGCGCCGCCGAGGCCGGCGAGGCCGCCGGAGATCGCCACGGCCGCGTACTTGTACTGGTAGACGTTGACGCCGAGGGACTCGGCGGCGACCGGGTTCTCACCGCAGGAGCGCAGTCGCAGCCCGAACGGGGTGCGCCACAGCAGCCACCAGCTGGCGACGAACAGCACCACGGCCAGGATGGTCACCACGGACAGGTTGGTGATCAGACCGCCGATGATGCCGGCGAGGTCGGAGACCAGGAACCAGTGGTGCTTCTCGATCGAGGCGAGGCCGTCGGAGAGGCCGGGGACGGTGACGTGGGGCAGCGTGTCCGCGGGCGGGGACTGCTTGGGGTTGCCGCCCGCCTCGGCGGCCTTGCCGCCGGCGAAGAACAGCTTGGCCAGGTACTGGGTGGCGCCGAGCGCAAGCAGGTTGACGGCGACACCGGAGACGATGTGGTCGACGCCGAAGGTGACGGTGGCGACGGCGTGCACGAGGCCGCCGACGACGCCGAAGCCGATACCGCACAGCAGGCCGAGCCAGGGGCTGGACTGCCAGCCGATCCAGCCGGCGCCGAAGGTGCCGAGGATCATCATGCCTTCGAGGCCGATGTTGACCACGCCGGCCCGCTCGGACCACAGGCCGGCGAGTCCGGCGAGGCCGATCGGTACGGCGAGGCCGAGCGCGGCGGCGACCTGTCCGGCGGAGTCGAGCTGGTTCGCGCCGGTGATGACGCGGACCGCGGCCACGAGCAGCAGCGCGCCCGCGACGATCATGAGGATCAGGCCGAGGGAACGGCCGGAGCGCTGCGGCGCGTCCGCCGCCTTGGGGGCCGCCGGCGGCGGCGCGTCGGTCATCGTGGCAGTCATCACGCCACCTCCTGCTTCTTCGTCGCGGCGGCGGCCTGCGCGGCGAGTTCGGCGCCGACCTTCTGCTGCTGGCGCTTCATGCCGTAGCGGCGTACGACCTCGTAGGCGATGACGACGCACAGCACGATGACGCCCTGGATGACGCCGAGGATTTCCTTGTCGTACCCCTGGAACTCCAGGTGGTTGGTGGTGCGCTCCAGGAAGCCCCAGAGCAGGGCGCCGAGCGCGATGCCGATCGGGTGGTTGCGGCCGAGCAGCGCGATGGCGATGCCGGTGAAGCCGATGCCGGCCGGGAAGTCGTTGCTGAACTGGTGGCTGTCGTTCAGCAGGGTCGGCATGCCGATCAGACCGGCCACCGCACCGGAGATGATCATGCTGGTGGCGACCATCTTCTTCACCGAGACACCGCTGGCACCGGCCGCGCTCTCGGACTGGCCGACGGTGCGCAGGTCGAAGCCGAACCGGGTGCGGCCGAGCACGAACCAGTACGCGATGCCGACGATCACCGCGACGACGATGAAGCCCCACAGCTCACCGGCCGGGCCGGTGTCGAAGCTGAAGAAGTACGAGGAGGACGGCAGCGGCTTGGTGGAGACCAGGGTGCCGGCCTGGTCCAGCTGGCCGAGCTTCCCGGGCTGGAGCAGGTAGGCGATGATCGCGGTGGCGATCGAGTTCAGCATGATGGTCGAGATGACCTCGCTGACGCCCCGGGTCACCTTGAGGATGCCGGCGATGGACGCCCACAGGGCACCGGTCGCCATGGCGCAGACGATGATCAGCGGGATGGCGATCCAGCCGGGCACGGTGAGCGCCCCGCCGAGCACGGCGGCGATGAACGCGGCGAGCCGGTACTGGCCGTCGACACCGATGTTGAACAGGTTCATGCGGAAGCCGATGGCCACCGCGACGCCCGCCAGGTAGTACGTCGTCGCCTTGTTCAGGATGTAGACCTGGCTGTCGCTGGCGAAGCCGTAGGTCACCATGTCGCTGAAGGCGGCGCCGGGGTTCTTGCCGGTCGCGAGGATCACCAGGGTGGTGACGAGGAGCGCGGCGACGACCGCCAGCAGGGGGGCGGCGATCCCGAGGAGCAGCCGCTCCTTGTCGATCCGTGAGGTCAGCTTGTTCATCGCTCGTCGTCCTCTGTGTGCTCCAGGTGGCCGGTGGCCGCACCCGTCATGGCGGAGCCCAGCTCCTCGGGGGTGATCGTGGCGGGGTCGGCGTCGGCGACCAGGCGGCCGCGGTACATCACCCGCAGGGTGTCGGAGAGCCCGATCAGCTCGTCCAGGTCGGCCGAGATCAGCAGCACGGCCAGGCCCTCGCGGCGGGCCTCGCGGATGTAGTCCCAGATGGCCGCCTGCGCGCCGACGTCCACACCGCGGGTGGGGTGGGCGGCGATGAGCAGCTTGGGGTTGTGGCTCATCTCCCGGCCGACGATCAGCTTCTGCTGGTTGCCGCCGGACAGGGAGGCGGCGGTGACGTCGATACCGGGGGTGCGGACGTCGTAGGCCTCGACGATCCGCTGGGTGTCGGCGCGGGCCGCCTTGAGGTCGAGCAGTCCGCCGCGCGAGTTGGGCCTCTCGGTGACGTGGCCGAGGATGCGGTTCTCCCACAGCGGTGCTTCGAGCAGCAGGCCGTGGCGGTGGCGGTCCTCGGGGATGTAGCCGATGCCGGACTCGCGGCGGTCGCGGGTCGGGGCCTGCGAGATGTCGGTGCCGTCGAGCGTGATGACGCCGGCGTCCGGGTGCCGCATGCCCATGATGGCCTCGACCAGCTCGGACTGGCCGTTGCCCTCCACGCCGGCGATGCCGAGGACCTCGCCCTTGTGGATGGTGAAGGAGATCTCGTCCAGGATGATCCGCTCGACGCCGTCGAGGTCGGTCTGCGCCAGGTGCAGGCCGTCCACCTTCAGCATCGGGACGTCCGTGACGGTGGACTCCTGGGTCTCCGGGGTGGGCAGTTCGCTGCCGACCATCAGCTCGGCGAGCTGCTTGGGGGTGGTGCCGCGCGGGTCGACCGTGCCGACGGTGGTGCCGCGCCGGATGACGGTGATCTCGTCGGCGACGGAGAGCACCTCGCCCAGCTTGTGCGAGATGAAGATGACGGTGAGGCCCTCGGCCTTGAGCTCGCGCAGGTTGTCGAAGAGCGCGTCGACCTCCTGCGGCACGAGGACGGCGGTGGGCTCGTCCAGGATGAGGGTCTTGGCGCCGCGGTAGAGGACCTTGAGGATCTCCACGCGCTGGCGGTCGGCGACACCGAGCTCCTCCACGAGGGCGTCGGGCCGCACGCCCAGGCCGTAGGCGTCGGAGATCTCCTTGATCTTGGCGCGTGCCTTGCCCCCGATGCCGTACAGCTTCTCCGCGCCCAGGACGACGTTCTCCAGGACGGTGAGGTTGTCGGCGAGCATGAAGTGCTGGTGCACCATGCCGATGCCGCGGGCGATGGCGTCACCGGGGTTGTGGAAGACGACCTGTTCGCCACTCACGGTGATGGTGCCCTCGTCCGGCTGCTGCATGCCGTAGAGGATCTTCATCAGGGTGGACTTGCCGGCGCCGTTCTCGCCGCACAGGGCATGGACGGTGCCCGCGCGGACCGTGATGTCGATGTCGCGGTTGGCGACGACGCCGGGGAAACGCTTGGTGATGCCGCGCAGTTCGACGGCAGCGGGAGGGCTGGACGCGTTGATGGCGCACTCTCCTCGGGGAAAGGGGCTGCGGGGAGGGGGCAGGCGTCGGCGACGCTAGCGCGGCAACTCCGCGCTACACGCGTAGAGTTGACACATTGTTATGGCTCGGCGGGGGGCTCCGGGAGGTGCCCCCGCGCCGAGCCTGGGTCCGACGGGACCCGTCAGGTCACGGGGTGGTCTTGACCTTGATCGAGCCGTCGATGATCTTCTTCTTCGCGGCGTCCAGCTTGGCCTGGATGTCGTCGATGAAGCCGCCGCTCTTGGACAGCGAGACGCCGTCCTTGGCGAGGGAGTAGGTGTTGGTGCCGGTCAGCGGCTTGCCGGCGTGGACCGACTTGACGAAGTCGTAGACACCGACGTCGACGTTCTTGACCATCGAGGTCAGGATCGAGTTCTTGTACTTGCTCAGACCCGGGATGTTGTACTGGTCCGAGTCCACGCCGATGGCCCAGGCGCCCTTCTTGCCCGCGACGGCCTCGATCGCGCCGTTGCCGGAGGAGCCGGCCGCCGTGTAGATGACGTCCGCGCCGTTGTCGAGCATGCCCTGCGCGGCCTCCTTGCCCTTGTCGGGGCTGGCGAAGCCGGAGGTGTCCGAGCCGTGCGACAGGTACTGCGTGTCGACCTTGGCCTTCTTGTTGGTGTCCTTGACGCCCTGGACGAAGCCCGCCTCGAACTTCTTGATCAGCGGGACGTCGACACCGCCGATGAAGCCGACGTGGTTCGACTTGGTCTTCAGGGCGGCGGCGACACCGGCCAGGTAGGAGCCCTGCTCCTCGGTGAAGGTGATGCTGTCGACGTTCTTGCCGTTCACCACCGAGTCGACGATGCCGAAGGAGGTCTTCGGGTACTTCGCGGCGACCTTGGTCATGGAGGCGGCGTAGGCGTAGCCGACACCGATGACCGGGTTGTAGCCCGCGTCGGCCAGGTCGGACAGGCGCTGCTCGCGGTCGGCCTCGGTGTCCGAGGTCTTGGCGGTCAGCTCCTTGATCTCGCCGCCGAACTCCTTCTTGGCCTGGTCGGCACCGCGCGCGGCGGAGTCGTTGAACGAGCGGTCGCCACGGCCGCCCACGTCGAAGGCGAGGCCGACCTTGACGCCCTTGCCGTCACCGGACGAGGACGAGCCGGACTCGTTGTCGGAGGAGGTGCTGCCACAGGCAGTGGCAGTCAGTGCGAGAGCTGCGGAGGCGATACACGCAGCGGAAAGCTTGGCTACCCGGCGCACGGGAAGGCTCCTTCACCTGACCTGAGCGCCACGTAGGCGCTTGATGTGAGCACCTTGGCAGTGCTCCGGCCGAGACGCCCCCATCGGCGTCGGCTTCGCGGCATCGTAACGCGCGTAGATGTCGCAAAAAACCCTCTCGCGAAGCCGTTATCGATTCGAGGCAAACAGTGCCTGAACTCGGCCTCTCGGCCTTCTCACGGCGATGTTGCGGACAGTGCACGAATGGCTTGCATCCGTGTTGCGCCGGCCAGGGGAACGGCCCCCGAGGGGGCCGCCGGCTCAGCCGCGGGCCCCGTTGGCGTCCAGGAAGGCCGCGGCGGTGAACATCTCCACGCCGACCGTGATCGCGTGCTCGTCGGCGTCGAAGTCGCCCTGGTGGAGATCGCGTACGGTGCGCTCACCGGGCCGGCGCACCCCGAGGCGGGCCATCGCGCCGGGGACGTGCTCCAGGTACCAGGAAAAGTCCTCGCCGCCCAGGCTCTGCTCGGTGCTCTCCACGGACTTCATCCCGCGCCGGGCGACCATGGCCCGGCGCAGCAGTTCGGTGGACTCCCGGTCGTTGACGACCGGCGGGACCCCGCGCACGTAGGTGATCTCGGACTTGGCCCGGTGCAGGGTGGCGACCTCGTCGATGGCCGCGTGCACGATGTCCGGGGCCTGCCGCCAGGCCTCCAGGTCGAGGCAGCGCACGGTCCCGGACAGCTCGGCGTGCTGCGGGATCACGTTCGGCGCGTGGCCCGTCTCGATCCGGCCCCAGGTGAGGGCGAGACCGGCGCGGGTGTCGACCCGGCGGCCGATCAGCGCGGGGACGTCGACGGCGACCCGGGCGGCGGCGGTGACCAGGTCGGTGGTCAGGTGCGGGCGGGCGGTGTGCCCGCCGGGGCCGTCGAGCGCGATCTCCAGCCGGTCGCAGGCGCTGGTGATCGGCCCGTGCCGCAGCCCGATCCTCCCGGCCTCCACCCTGGGGTCGCAGTGCACGGCGAGGATCCGGCCGACCCCGCGCAGCACGCCGTCCTCGATGGCGTCCAGGGCGCCGCCCGGCAGCACCTCCTCGGCGGCCTGGAACAGCAGCCGCACCGGGCGGGGCAGCAGGCCCTTGGCGTGCAGGTCGGCGAGGACCAGGCCGGTACCGAGGACGACGGTGGTGTGCACGTCGTGACCGCAGGCGTGGGCCCGGTCCGGCACGGTCGACCGGTACGAGCAGTCGGTCTTGGTGTCCGGGATGGGCAGGGCGTCGATGTCGGCGCGCAGTGCGAGCATCGGTACCGACGGGCGCTCACCCTCCGCGAGCCCGATGTCACACACGAGTCCCGTTCCGGTGCTCAGGACGCGGGGCTTGAGGCCGGCCTGCTCCAGCCGCTCCTTGATCGCGGCGGTGGTACGGAACTCCTGGTTGCCCAGCTCGGGGTGCATGTGCAAGTCGCGTCGGAAGGCGACGAGTTCGGCGTGCAGGGACTCGCTCAGCACGCCGGGGAGCACATCCCCCGGGAGGCCGGACTCGGACTCTAGGGACATCAATTGCTTCACCCTCTGAAGGGTAGGACGCCCGACAGGTCAACTACCCCTCGATCAACAAAACTTCAGCCCGTTAGGGGAAGAAAATCTGACCGGCGGACGCATGGCGGCGGACTCGGGTGGGTAAAACCTCTCTTTTCCTCTTCCACGCATACCATGCCTCGCCGGGATCACGCGCGCGATGTCCACGCACCGGACCCCCCGGACGCACCCTCCGGCGGCGGCCGGGAAGGCGCGGCCGCCGGCCGGAACGGGTCCGGCCGGCCCGGTCACCGGCGTCAGCCCGTCCCGGTCGCGCCGCCCGGCCCGCTGCGGAAGCAGTCGGACACCACCGTGACCTCGATCATGGACGAGCGCTCGCTGCCGGCGGGCTCCCGCCACAGGCGCAGGTCGGCGGAGAGACGGCCGTCGGACGAGTTGGCCACGATCTGCGGGAGCTTCGCCCGGCTCTTGTCGGGACCGTCCTTGACGATCTTCCAGCCCTTGGCCGGCAACTGCGTGCGCAGGCGGTCCATGGCCTTTTCGAGATCGTCGCCCGGCACGCCGTAGACGCTCCACGGGTGCCGCATGCGGTGCACCTCGCTGCCCTCCGGGTACGACGAGCACGGGGTGGCCACGGCGCCCGACTGGGTCACCTTGCCCTTCACCGCCAGGATGTCGAGGATCTCGCTGGACGCCCGTTCGACGCTCTGCTTGACGGCTCGCTCGTCGCGGACGGCGGCCTTCTTCTCGTCCTTCTCTTCGCTCACCTGAGAGCAGCCTCCCAAGAGGATGGCGGTCAGAGCCGCGCTGACAGCGGTCGCGTATGTCTTATTCAAGGGTCACCTTGTCGTACTGGCCTGCCATCACGAGGGCCTGGTTGCGCAGGCTCGTCGAGTCCTCGTCCCAGAAGGCGCCATGGTCCTCGGCGTCCGACTCCATGACGTTGGCGCCGAACTCCGGGTCGGTCGGGATCGTCCAGTCGTCACCGAGGCCGGCCAGGTACTTCCCGCCGATGCGCACCGCCGAGTCGTTGCCGCCGCCCTGCTCCGCCCACATGTGCCCCTGGGGGATGCCCAGGTCCGCGGCGTGCTTCGCCTGCATGCCGGGGCTGCCGACCGCGATGACGTCGTCCACCGGCAGCCCCCCTTCGAGCATGCCCCGCGACTTCGCCGCGTCGCCGATGAGCGTGGTGCCGTAGCTGTGGCCCATCAGGGTGGTGTGGCCCAGGTGGGTGTTGCCGGAGGCCATGCGGTGCGCTTCGAGGTTGCCGTCGAGGAAGTGCGACAGCCCCGGCCCGCCGTTGGCCGCCCAGTCGTCCGACATCGCCTCCGGCAACAGGCCGCCGCCCTTCTCGAACGGCTTCGCCTGCAGGGGCGCGTCGTAGTCGAACCAGGTGATGGTGGAGACCTTCTGGCCCTGTGCGTACCGGTTGGTCTCGTGCCACAGGATCTCACCGCGGCCCATGTCCTTCTGGATGTCCGGCAGGAGGGTGCCGGTGCCGGGGACGTAGATACCGGTGTGGTCGGCGGTGTCCGGGTTCCCGTTGGCGATGATCACCTTGCCGTCGTGGCCCTTGCCCTCAGGGTCGAAGCCGAGCAGGTAGGCCTCGGGCAGGCCGTCGATCCCGGTTCTGTCGAAGCGCGACTGGATGGCGTCCATGCCCCGGATACGGCCCTCCAGGTCCTGCTTCTTCCTGTTCCACTCCTTCCACTCCTCGGTCTCGATCTGAGCGCCCTTCACCTCGCGGCCGGTGACCGGACTGATGTAGGGGGCGTAGCGATCGGGCTCCTTCTTCATCCAGGCGTCCAGCTTGTCCTGGTAGCCGGCCCGGCTCTCGGCCAGCACGAGACGGTTGGCCTCGTCCCGCACGGTGGCGGGGAGGCCGTCCATGGCGCCGATGGAGTCGGGGTGCATGGAGACGTAGGCCGCCTTCTGCTCGTCCGTCAGGTCCGCCCACCAGTGGGCGACCAGCTCTGGATCACCGTCCTTGGGCGGCTTCGGAAGGGAGCGGGCGTAGGCGTCGGCACCCTTCACGACGCCTTCGGTGTCACTCTTGACGTCGGTCCAGTCCCGGCCGGACACCACCAGGTCGTCGTCGGCCTTCAACGCCCGCAGCTTCGGCGCCCACTTGGCGTCCGCGTCCGCGGCCTCCTTCAGCGCGTCCCCGATCCGGTTGGCGAAGCCGATGGCCTTGCCGAAGTTCGGGTTCGGGTGCTGGTGGATGGCCTGCTGCTCGATCGCGTTCGCCGTCGCGTCCGTCGAACTGGTCGAGGCGGACACCGTGCCGCCCTCCGGCACCTTGCCGTCGACCTTCTCGCCACCGGCCGGGAACGAGACCGAACCGTCCGCGCCGACCGTGCACCCGGCCGCCTTGGCGTCCTCCAGGGCCGCCTCCAGCTTCCGCTTCGCGGCGGCCATGTCGTAGGCGAAGGCGTTCAGCGCGGTACTGGCCAGCGCGCACTCGGTCTGGACGTAGTGGAAGTTCTTGCCCAGCTCCTTCAGCTCCCGCAGGGCCGCGTCGGCCGTCTCGCCCTTGAGCTGGTTGCGGATACCGGCGGATATCCGGTTCTCCACCGCGTCCTTGGCGGTGCTCGCCATGTCGCTCGTGGCCCGGTACCCGTCGGCCGCCTCCTCGAACTCGGCCGGCTTCAGGGCCTTCAGCGTCGCGATGTCCATCGCCGCCGTCACCGGCCCTTCGCCTGGCCGCCGACGGCCTCGGTGTCGTGGTACTTGTTCTTGATCTTGTCCAGCTCCGCCTTCACCTCGGCGTCGGACATCGCCAGATCGCGCCCGGAATGCTCCATCAGCCCGCCCAGCTCACCACAGCGGCCCTTGACGTCACCGACGTACTTCTTCCAGGACTCGTACAACTCCCTCTGCGCCGCCGCCGACTGCACGCCGGACAGCTCGCCGAGTCCGCTCTGCCCGTCGTCCAGCCTGCCCAGCGCCTTGCCGACGTCGTCCTGCAGCCCCTTGGTGTCCTCACCGGCCTTCGTCCAGACCTTCTTGTCCGACTTCAGGTCACCGGCCCCACTGCCACCCGGGTCCGGCGGCACGTGGTTCAACTGCATGCCCGTGGACCCGCGCGCCGCGGCGTCCGCCTTCAACTGCTCCCATTCGTCCCAGGACATGGGTGTGGTCCTCCCCGTTTCCCCGTTGCCGGCAACCCCCGCCGACCGAGCCATGCTCCCCACGGCACGGGCAAAAAATCAAGTTGAGGAGGCACTCGCCCCTAATTTACTTTTAGTCCGCTCTTCGAGTGACGAATTATTCCGTATCGCGCATATTTGAGGGGGCACGCCCCGACATGGATAATCTGCGTCCCCATCCGCACGTCACACGGAGAAGAAAAAATGTGGAACATGCTCGTCTGGACGATGATCACATGCACTTCCCTCTGTACCGCTGGGGCCATTTTCGTACGACCCCACCAGTGCCGAATGCGGCAGACCGACACCATGGAATTGCGGCAGCGGCGCCGCATGGTGGAAGTGCTGCAGCGCGAGGTGCGGGCCATGAGTGACGCACCGGGCTGTTCCGATGGCAGGAAATCCTAAGAATCCGCTTTCTGATCCCGCCGCCATCGCGTACCACCTGCTTTTACATTCCTCATACAGGATGGGCATAGGGCCGAACGACACCGGGACAAGGTGTTTGTCCGGCTACTTTCTTCACTCGTTTGCCGCACACCCATCGCCGCATGGTGGCGTTAGTTGCAGCATGACGAAGGCTCTGAGGGGGCGCCCCGTGCGACTGGGTTCTTATACCTACCTGCCGGCACCCACCGAAACGCACAGCGCCAAAGGGGTTCTGATGAGGGGCGGCCTCCCTGTCACACTGGAGGCGACCGAGGAGATCCTCCAGGAATTCATGGACAGAATGAACTCGCTGGAGAGTGACATCTCCCAGCGCTGGGTGGGCGCGGACACCTGGTTCCGTCTTTCACCGGCGGAATGACATCGCCCATGCAGCACGAGACAATGGGATCGTACCCGGATCTCCCCGCCGACTATGCGGACGACTACTACCGCGGCAGGGGGCGGCACCGGTCGCCCACCGAGGACTTCCCGCACCCTCTGGTCCCTCCGGACTCGGGCTGGGACCCTGCGGAAGAACTGGCCTACATGCTCCGGGACACCATGGAGCAGCAGGCGAGGATCCCGGGCGCGCGCAACGAGGACCACCCCATGGATCCGGAGCCGAGGACGCCCCGCGAGGCCCTGGTGGAACTCACGGCGGAGCTGCCCCCGGTGAAGGCGGCTCCGCGGGGCCACCGCAAGGACCGCCGGAGACAGCGTCCCGGCAGGATCCGGATCGCCAGCTGCCTCATCGCCGCCGCCGTGACCGTCATCGCTTCGGGCGTGAGCATCTTCGGCGGCCTGATCGCCTACGACCCGCTGCGCTTCGTGGCGGCGGCCCGGACGGAGAGCGACGTGGTCTCCTGGTGGCCTGTGCTGGTGTTCGGCCCCTGGCTGGTGGCGTCGCTGTCCATCCTGCGGGCGGCGCTGCACCACCGCCGGGCCTTCCACTCCTGGTCCGTCCTGCTGGTGTTCTCCGCCATCGCCATGGCGCTGTGTGTGGCGCAGGCACCGAAGAACATCGTCGACACCGTGGCCGCCGCCCTGCCGTGCCTCGCCTCGCTGGCCTGCTTCCAGCAGGTGGTGCGCCAGGTCACCCTGACCAGACCGCCCCGGCGGACCTTCCCCCGGCACCGGTCCCAGCCTTCCGAGAAGGCGCCCGCGGAGGAAGCGGCGGCGCCCCGGGAGGGCACGCTGTACACGAGCGGCGACCTGCCACCGGGGGACTTCGCGCGTCCGGTGGGAGAGACGGGGGCCGGCGGTCCGGCGGCCCATGACCGGCTCTCCGGCCACCCGCGTCGCTTCGGGTGGCCCGGCGACCGTCCCTGACCGTTCACGGCGGCGCCGCCGAACCGGGGTCCGCTTCCGCCTGGCACAGCTGGAGGTTCCACATCGATGAGCAGTTTCCGTACGCCGGTGCGGGCAGCCGCCGTCCGGCCCGCCCGGGGCCTGTCGGTCGGGGGCGACGCGTGAACACCCTTGTCTCGGCGCCCCCGCTCCTGCCCGACGTCGCCCGGCTCCGGCCCCGCCAGCAGATGGGCATCGAGTGTGCCGACTGCGGCCTCCCACTGGGGCCGAGCGGCCGGGTGCTGGGCGAGGTGCGCTACCGCGGACTGCCGTTCCGGCTCTGGGTCTGCCCGACCGGCTGCGACACCACCCCGCCCGCCTCCGGCCCCTAGGTCGTGTCCGCAAAGTCCAACCGACCCCCCGGAACGGATGACCA
>NZ_JBEYXJ010000023.1:0-92092 GCF_040645015.1 Streptomyces sp. NPDC046881
CACTGGTACTCGGCCGTCCCCTCCTCCAGCACCGCCAGCCGGTCGAAGAACACCTTCGACAGCTCCCGCGCGTCCCTCGGCGCCACCTGAGAAGGGTCGGCTATCTCCGGAACGTCCACCGTACGCCCGGCGGTCTGCACGGTCGTCGTCGCCATCACGCGCCCCTCCCAGTCGGTCAGTTCTGCCTGCGCCGGTCCCTTGTCCGGCAAGCCGCGTCTACCCCGGTCACCGGCCGGCACGCCTCGGATTTTTTCATTTCCCGCCCGTCTCTCCGTGGCTTCGCACGATTTCCTTCACCTTGGCCACCGCGAAACCCCAGCCCTGTTCGACGGTCGGCTTGGCCGGTACGGCGATCTCGTCGGGGTTGGTGAGGACGTCGAGCAGGACCGGGCCCGGGGTGCGGAAAGCGCGTCGTACGGCGCTGTCCACCTCGTCCGGGTCCGTCACGCGGATGCCGGTGACGCCCATGGCCTCGGCCACGGCGGCGAAGTCGGGATTGTCGAGCACCGTGCCGAACTCGGGCAGGCCGGCCTGCTCCTGTTCGAGTTTCACCATGCCCAGCCGGCGGTTGTCGAAGACGACGAGCTTGACGGGCAGCCGGTACGTCTTCAGGGTCATCAGGTCACCCAGGAGCATGCTCAGCCCGCCGTCACCGCAGAAGGCCACCACCTGGCGCTCGCGGTCGAGGACCTGCGCGCCCAGCGCCTGGGGCATGGCGTTGGCCATCGAGCCCAGGTTGTACGAGCCGATCAGCCGCCGCTCGCCGCGCATCTCGACGAACCGCGAGAGCCACACCGTGGCCATGCCCGTGTCCGAGGTGAAGACGGCGTCGTCGGCGGCGATCCGGTCCACGGCGGCCGCCAGCGCCTCGGGGCGGATGTCGTGCGTGCGGTTGTCCAGCGCGGAGCGGATGCGGCCCACGAGGCCCTTGTCGTGCGACGGGTCGGCGAGCCGGGCCTGACCGGCACGCCACTGGTCGAACCGTTCGCGTGCCTTCTCCAGGTGCGCGCGGTCCCGCGCGCCGTCCGTCCCCGCGGGCGGGGCGGCGAGGTGGTCCAGGAGATCGCGGACGGTGGCGCCGGTGTCCCCCACCAGCCCGACGTCGACCGGTACCCGGCGCCCGATGTGGGTGGCCTCGGTGTCGACCTGGATCACCTTCCGGCCCTCGGGATACCAGTCCCGGTAAGGGAAGTCGGTGCCGAGCAGCAGCAGCGTGTCCGCGTCCTGGAGGGCCGACGCGGCGGCGGGGTTGCCGATCAGCCCCGTCTGGCCGACCTGGAAGCGGTTGGTGTCGCCCTCGAAGCCGGCCTTGGCCTTCAGCGTCAGCACCATCGGTGCGGCCAGGCGGTCGGCGAGGGCGAGGACGTCCTCGCGGGCGGCGCGGGCCCCCTCCCCGACGAGCAGGGTGACGCGCTCGGAGCGGTCGAGGAGTGCGGCGGCGCGGCGGACCGCCGGTTCCTCCGGCCGGCTCACCGGAGCGTTCAGGGAGAACCGGGCCGGCCGGTCGGCGGTCAGTTCCCGCTCCCCCAGGTCGCCCGGCACGGTGAGCACGGCCACCCCCCTGCGGCCCAGCGCGTGACGGACCGCCGTCTCCAGCATCTGCGGCAGCTGGTCGGGCGAGGTGACGGTCGCGCGGAAGACGGCCACGTCGCTGAAGAGGGCGTCGTTGTCGACCTCCTGGAAGTAGTCGCTGCCCAGTTCGGCGAGCGGTACCTGACCGGCGATGGCCAGGACCGGGGCGTGGCTCTTGGCGGCGTCGTACAGCCCGTTGAGGAGGTGGACGGAACCGGGTCCGACCGTGCCCATGCACACGCCGAGGGTTCCGGTGAGCTGCGCCTGGGCGCTCGCGGCGAAGGCGGCCGCCTCCTCGTGCCGGCAGCCCACCCACTCCAGGTCCTCGGTGGTGCGGATGGCGTCCGTCAGGGGGTTGAGCGCGTCTCCGACGACGCCGAACACCTGGCGCACGCCGAGTTCGCCGAGCGCGTCCACGATGACACGGGCAACGGTACGGGCCACTTCAGTCCTCCAGGTCACGCGGTTCACGGGTTCCACACGGTTGGTGCCGTTCGCACCGTTCACACGGCGAAACGGCCGGGGTCGGCGGCCTTCCAGTCGGCCGCCCAGGAGGCCGGCGGCTCGGCGAGCAACTGCCCCGGCTCCAGCCACTCGTACAGCTCCTCGTAGGAGCGCTCGGTGAAGGGATCCACGCGCTGGCGGAGCATGTGCGGACGCAGATCCGCGGGATCGGTGACGCCCATGGACGCCATGAGCTGCAGCGCGCCGGCCACCGTCGCCTCCTGGAAGCGCTGCACGCGGGGCGCCTTGTCCCGGACGTCCAGGGCGCGTGCCCGCCGGGGGTCCTGTGTCGTGACCCCGGTGGGGCAGGTGTTGGTGTGGCACCGCTGGGCCTGGATGCAGCCGACGGCGAACATCATCGCCCGCGCCGCGTTGCCGTAGTCCGCCCCCTGCACCATGCGTTTGACCAGGTCGGTGCCGGTGGCGATCTTGCCGCTCGCCCCGATCCTGATCCGGTCGCGCAGGCCCGTGCCGACGAGGGCGTTGTGCACGGTGAGCAGGCCCTCGGTGAGCGGGGCGCCGACGTGGTCGGCGAACTCCAGCGGGGCCGCACCCGTCCCGCCCTCGCCGCCGTCCACCACGATGAAGTCGGGCGCCGTCCCCTCCTCCAGCATCGCCTTGCACACGGCGAGGAACTGCCGGCGCGAGCCGACGCACAGTTTGAAGCCGGTCGGCTTGCCGCCCGCCAGGTCCCGCATCCGCGCGATGAACCGCACCAGTTCACGCGGGGTGTCGAAGACCCGGTGGTACGGCGGCGAGATGACCGTCCGTCCCTCGGGCACGTCCCGCACCCGCGCGATCTCGGCATTGACCTTCGCGCCCGGCAGCACCCCGCCGATCCCCGGCTTGGCCCCCTGCGAGAGTTTCAGGGACACGCACTTGACGTGCTCGTGCGCGGCCTTGTCGGCGAACTCGGCGGGGTCGAAGTCGCCGTCCCGGGTGCGGCAGCCGAAGTACCCGGTGCCTATCTCCCAGATCAGGTCGCCACCCGGCCGGAGGTGGTACTCCGACAGGCCGCCCTCGCCGGTGTCCTGGGCGAACCCCCCTGCCTTCGCACCCGCGTTGAGCGCAAGGACCGCGTTGGCGGACAGCGAGCCGAAGCTCATCGCCGACACGTTCAGCAGCGCCATGTCGTACGGCCTGCTGCAGTCCGGTCCGCCCACCCGCACCCGAGGCGGGGTCTCGGGCACCGGGCAGGGGGCCATCGACGGTACGAGGAACTCGTAGCCGGGCTGGTACACGTCCCGTTCGGTGCCGTAGGGCTGCTCGGCGTCGGTGCCCTTGGCCCGCTCGTAGACGATGGTGCGCACGTCCCTGTCGAACGGACGGCCGTCGAAGTTGCGCTCGATGAAGTACTGCTGGAGCTCCGGACGGATGCGCTCCAGCAGGAAGCGGGCATGCCCCAGCACGGGATAGTTGCGCAGCACCGAGTGCCGGCGCTGCAGCAGGTCCCATGCCCCCAGCAGTCCCGTCGCGGTGAGCGGCACGGCGGCGAACCACCACCACGGGGAGACGCCGACCGCTGCCAGAAGCGCCGACGCGCCGGCGACGAGGAACAGGACGACGATTGCGATGCGTGTCACCCCACGCTCATTGCCGTGCGGCCGCCTGTCAGTCCTGCGTTTTCCCCAAGACCGGCCCAAGCCGGTCTCCGCTCCGGAGTCCGGCCGACGGCAGGCCTGCGGTGAGGACCACGCGGTCCGGACCGAGGCCGGCCCCGGACGCCCGTCGTCGGCTCAGGGGCAGGGCTTGCTCATGTAGAGCGCCTGCTCGCCCGCGGAGGGGGTGCCGTCGTAGAGGGCCGTGTCCAGTCCGCAGAAGGCGAAGCCCATCCGCCGGTACGCGTGGATCGCCGGCGCGTTGATGTTGGTGACCTCCAGCCAGAGGTGCCCGGCGCCCCGCTCGCGGGCGTACTCCGCCGCGAGCCCCATCAGCGCACGGCCCACCCCTCGGCCACGGTGCTCCGGGGCGACCTCGACGTCCTCGACGACTAGACGACGGTTCCATCCGGAGTACGAGACGGTGACGAACCCGGCCAGGTCACCGGCGGCCCCGTGGGCGACGAACGTGCGGGATTCCCCGTCCCCGCCCCCGTCCCCGCCGTCGTCCGACTCGCCCCCGGGGAACGCCTTGGTCAGGGGCGGGTCCACGGCGACCTCCCGCAGCGCGAACCCGTCGTCCCCGGCGGTCACCCGGAAGACGGTGCGGGTGGTGAAGGACCCGTCCAGGGCCTCGATGGCGTCGGCGTCCTCGGGGACGGCGGTGCGGTACCGGTACGTCGTGTAGTCAGCAGTGGTCACGGCACGACGCTAAGCCCCCCGCGGAAACGGCAGGACGGCTTCGGGCCGGCGCCGACAGCGATTTCCATCGGAGGTCACCGATTCCCGTAGTCCTCCACCAGGTTGCCGATGAGCGAGAGCAGCACGTCGACGCGGTGCCGGTCCTCGCGCTGGGCACGGAGAGCCTCGTGGACCTCCCGGAGTCGGGCCAGGGCCGCCGGCTCGTGGTCCTGCACCTCGTCCAGCAGCGGATCAGTGACCAGATCCAGGCAGGCACTCAGCAGCCTGCGGGTGGCCGGGGACGGCGGGGCGGGATCGGGAGCGGCGTAGGCCGTCGTCAGACGGCGCGCGGGATCGGTGAGGGTCCACCCGACGACCGCGCCGTGCTGGACGAGCAGCGCCACGTCGGGAGCAATGCCGATACGGGCCTCCAGCGGCTCGTCCAGTACGTCGAGATCGCGCAGACCTGTCAGCACGGCATCCCCGGGAACGCGGCACAGCACCGCGCACATCTCGTGCCGGAAGTCCCGGACCTCGTCCGCCCGCAGCCCGCCCGGGCGAACCGGGGGCAGGACGGGAAGGCGGCCGTACGTGCCGGCGTACTGCGACACGTACGGCATGGGGAACTCGACCCCGACAAGCGCCCGGCTGCCGGAGTCGAACCGCAAGACGTCGGGTGCGTCCCACAGCCAGTCCCGGCTGCCGAAGGTGGCCAGCAGGAACTGCTCACGCTCCTTCACGTCCGCATAGTCGACGACGGCCACCGAGGTGCCCGTGAAGCGGGGGGCGATGGACAGCGGTGCGTCCGTCACCGTGGCGCGCCAGCCGTCGTCGAAGGTGAGTCTCACGGTCGGATACCGCGTACCGGTGGCAGTTCAGCGGCCCTTTTCGGCCGGCTCCAGAATCGCCACGCACTCCACGTGATGCGTCATAGGAAAGATGTCATCCTGGACGAGTCACGAAAATTACCAGGTCAGAGGCGGTTTATCCGCCCCTTGTCCCGCGTGCGGAAGCTCGCAGCGTCAAACGAGCGTCACGGCCAACAAGCATTCTCACGCTTCGCGGCAGATGAGGCCGACGCGACAAGCCACATCCCGCCCCACCAGTCACCCCGCCCAGCACACAGGCCCCGACCACATCCCGCTACCCCCTCCGCAGCGCAATCGCACACCTCCAGGACCACCATATATCCAGGCAGTAAGGGAGGGGGGTGCCATCGCGGCAGCGCTGGTGTGCTGACAGAATGTACGGCGGAGGCGCGGGCGATTATTGGGCGCCCCCTCGCTCCCACTATCCTTTACTCGTGAGCATTCGCTTGTACGACACCTACGCCGGCCACGTCCGTGATTTCGTCCCAATCACACCGGGCTGTGTCTCGATCTACCTGTGCGGAGCGACCGTGCAGGCCCCGCCGCATATCGGGCACATCCGCTCCGGGCTGAACTTCGACATCATGCGTCGGTGGTTCGCCTACCGGGGCTACGACGTGACCTTCGTGCGGAACGTAACCGACATCGATGACAAGATCATCGCGAAGTCGCGGGAGACCGGGCTGCCCTGGTGGCAGATTGGCTACGCCAACGAGCGTGCGTTCAACGCCGGTTACTCCGCGCTGGGCTGCCTGCCGCCCACCGGCGAGCCAAGAGCTGCCGGGCACGTGACCGAGATGATCGAGATGATGCGAGACCTGATCGCGCGCGGCTTCGCCTACGAGTCTGAGGGCAACGTCTACTTCAGCGTCACCTCCTACCCGGACTACCTCGCGCTCTCGCACCAGCAGTTGGACAACCTGCTGCAGCCGGAGAGCGAGGGCGAGACCGGCAAGCGGGACCCGCGCGACTTCGCCATGTGGAAGGCGGCCAGGCCGGGGGAGCCGAGCTGGGAGACCCCGTGGGGCCGGGGCCGTCCCGGCTGGCACCTGGAGTGCTCGGCGATGACGCACAAGTACCTCGGCCGGGTCTTCGACATCCACGGCGGCGGGCGGGAGTTGATCTTCCCGCACCACGAGAACGAGATCGCCCAGTCCAAGGCGTTCGGAGACGACTTCGCCCAGTACTGGCTGCACAATGCCTGGGTCACCCTGCGCGGCGAGAAGATGAGTAAGTCGCTGGGCAACTCGGTGCTGGTGTCGGAGATGGTGCAGCGCTGGCGGCCGATCGTGCTCCGCTACTACCTGGGCACCCCGCACTACCGCTCGACGATCGAGTACAGCGAGGAGGCCCTGTACGAGGCCGAGACCGGGTACAACCGGATCGAGGGCTTCGTCCAGCGGGTCACCGAGCAGCACGGCACGGTCGAACCGGCGCCACACGTGCCCCCGGCGTTCGCCGAGGCGATGGACGATGACTTCGGCGTGCCGCAGGCGCTGGCCGTCGTCCACACCGCGGTCCGGCAGGGCAACGCCGCGCTCGCGGCGGACGACAAGGAGAGCGTGGTCGCGCGCCTCGCGGAGGTCCGTGCGATGCTCGGAGTGCTCGGCCTCGACCCGCTGGACCCCCAGTGGGCCGGACCACAGCAGGGAGAGGACCTGAATGGCATCGTCGACGCCCTGGTCCAGCTGGTGCTGGAGCAGCGCCAGGCCGCGCGGGAACGCAAGGACTACGTCACCGCGGACGCCATCCGGGATCGGCTGACGCAGGCAGGCATCACCATCGAGGACCGCGCCGACAGCTCCCGCTGGACCCTCAGCTGAGGTTGCTCGCCAGAACGTTCGAAAGCGAAGCGGGACCGTACCGACGGCTGGCAACAACCAGCGCAGGAACCGCCCCGCAACCCCGGCTCCGAGAAAGGCCCGTCGTTTGGAACCGGTGCCCCGGCCGGAAGGCGCTGGAGGGCAGGGGGCCGACGCCCCCGCCTCTGAGCGCAAGGGCCACAAGAAGAATCGGATGGCGAATGCAGCTGCCAGGCCCTACCACCGCCGGGAACAAGTCCCGGGGCAGCACACGGCGCGGCGGCAAGGCCGGCTCCGAACTGGTCTACGAGCACAACTCGGTGGTCGAGGCGCTGCAGGGCGGCGTGCCAGTCTCGGCGCTTCACGTGCAGCAGTTCAGAGTCTGCGGAGGCTGGCTTTGCCCAAATCCCAAACCGAAGCTGCGCGCCTTGACGAGGGACACAGAGTCACCCCCGCCCGCTTCCACCACCCCGCCGCGCTGGTCACCGCCAGTCGGCGGCCGAGGAATCGCGCTCGGCGAGCGCGCGGTAGTCCACCTTCCCGCTGCTGGTCAGAGGCAGGGACTGCTCGACATGCCACTCCCTCGGCGTGAACGCCACAGGCATTCGGGCTGTCGCGAACCTCTGAAGATCACGCCAGGGAGCCGGTGACCCGAGGGTGCAATGAGCGACCAGCTGCGCGTGTCCGGCTGCTTTCCGCACGGCGACGACCCCGCAGTCCTCCACGGCAGGGTGCTGTCTGAGCACCGCTTCCACATGATTGAGGTCCACGCTCACTCCTGCGATCTTCACGTGCCTGTCCGCGCGTCCCCTGCAGAAGACCGCCCCATTCCGGAACAACGCGACGTCGCCCGTCCGGTACAGCCTTCCAGGCTCACCAGGACGGCTGAACGGACTACGGAAGAACGGGTCACCCGCGGGCGCGCCTCGGTATCCGGTGGACACGGCGACGCCTCCGACGAACAGCTCCCCGAGCTCGCCCTCCCTGGCCGCCCTCCATGAGCCCTCCTCGCAGACGAGTAGGTGGAGATCCACATTGGGTATCGGCCGACCGGCCGGAATCTCCCCCGCCGTGATGTCGGCGGGGACGACCCGGTGAAAGGCGACGTCGTCCGAGCATTCGGTCATCCCGTACGCGTTGATGAGCGAGACGTGAGGAAGGGTCTCGAGGGCTTGTGCGGCCAGCGCGGTCTCAAGGGGGCCGCCCGTGGAGATCAGACATCTGAGCGCATCCAGCCGGCCGGTACTCGCCCGTCCGCTTCGCAGCTCCTGAAGGCCTCCTCTTATGGCCGTCGGAATCAGCTCCAGGATGGTCACGCCCTGGGACTGGGCGCGCGAGATCAGTCGGCGCGGGATCTTCACATCCAGCTCATCGACGATCGCGACCGATGCGCCGACAAGCAAGGCTGAAAGCATCTGCCACACCGAGATCACATGGCTCGGCGGGGCGGTGAAACCGACGACGTCGAGGGGGGTCAGCTTGAGCTCGTCAATGATCGCCAGCAGATGGTTCACCAGGCCCTGATGCTGAACCATCACGCCCTTGGGCACCCCGCTGCTGCCAGACGTGTGTATGACGTATCTCGTTTCGTGGAGATGCCCCTCGCGGACAATGCTGTCCGCCGCTCCCGGCTTCAGCGCTCCATGGTTCGCATCCCCCACGATCGGTACGTCGAGTTGGCGCAGCAGAAGTGTCCAGCGTTCCGTCGACGCGTCGTCCATCCCGTGCAGGACGGCGGCAGCCGGTGCGGCATTGCGGATGACGTCGGCGGCGAAGAGATTCGGCCAGCTCGGATCGATCGGCACGTAGACCGCACCGATGTTCTCTGTGGCCAGCAGGAGGGCGATCGTGAGCACGCCGCGCGGGCCCACGACTACGACGCTGTCCCCAGGCGCACAGCCGGCGGCCCGCAGGGCCTGAGAACAGCGGCTCACCGATCGTACGAGTTCGTCGTAGCTGGTCATACGGTCGCCGTGTCGCACCGCCACGGCGTTCGGCTGCCGGTCCCGCTGCTCGGCGATGATGCGGCACAAGCCGACCGAGTCAGTGTCGCGCCTTGTTCCGCGAAGGACACAGGGCGCTTCGGCGGGACCTTCCTGTTCCATGCCCGGAAGCTCCGAAAGCTCAACTCCGCTTGGCACCTGGCTCATCGGGTCACCAACGAAGGCGTGATCATGCTCCCGTTGTGCGTGACCAACGGCTCCCGAAAGCGGATGCACTCAAAGAGAACCCCCTTCGGGATCCTGGATGCCGGCCAGGCGTCGGCGTCCAGGACCCCCCAGCGCGCCAGGGTGCTGATGAAGAACGGATCGATCATCCGGCGGCCGCTCTCGAAGGGGACGCTGATCCAGGCGTGCGGCAGTGAAAAGGGTCTCGCCACGAACATCCCCGCCACGGGTCTGGCGTCGATACCCAAGGCCCGCGCCGAGTTGACCAGATGCGCCGTGGCAAGCACGCAGTCGGCAAGTCCGGTGGTGCGTGAGAACTCCCCGTCCGATCCGAATCCGCGCGGTACGTGATAGAACTCCAATTCCCTTGCGACCTCGATCAACGGCAGCAAGCTTGCCTCGGTCACGAATTCGGGCGGCCCGCTGGGAAGTTCGACCTCCACGCTGATCCGGTCGCTTGTGAGGCCGGCCGCCGGCCGGTCGGTCCGGTACCGCATCAGCGACGGCGCGAAGCGCACCTCGCACGCGTGATCGCTGTCCAGATCGGGGCACCTCGCCGCCACCATGACTGTGCGGACGACACGTTGGCCGATGGTGTCGCTCAGACACTCCCCAAGAAATCTGAGCATCCTCAGCTGCGGAGAGGGAAGGCGGAGCTGGAGGGACAGGTTCACCAGGTCCCGATCATCGAACCTGGGCCCCGAACCCGAGACCCGATGCGGCAGGCCAAGAGCCAACAGGTCGAGCAGGACGTGTTCCGGGATCCGATGAGCGGTCCATGCGTCATCCGTGCTCCGGGTGAAAGCGCGGTATCGATCCGGGATCGTGAGCGCGCACTCGACAACGTGTTTGTGACTGGCTTCAGTCATGGGTTCGCTCCGCTCACGTTCGTAGCTGCCCGCCACTTCGATCTCCCAGCGCCAGTTCGACGAACGCCCAAAGGTGACCGGGGGTGGTGAAGGTCTCCAATGTCATGTGCTCCCCGGGGAGCGTGACCTCGAACGCCTCCTCGAGCTGCAGCATCGTGGATACGATCTGGAGTGAGTCCATGCCCAGCTCGACCAGGTCGACATCCGGGCTCAACGGCTTTCCGGCCTCAGCCATCGGGCAGTTCGCCGTCACGATCTCTTCGAACCTGCGGTAGTTCTCGCCCGACATACCGCCTCCCGCGGCGTTCATCCCGCACCCAACAGGGCGCTGACGGACGCGGCGAATTCCTCAAGGCTTCCGGCTCCCACCAGCTCTCCCATATCGACCGGTTGACCGACCCAGTTCTCGATCTGCAGACAGAGTTCCAACGCCATCAGGGAGTCGCCACCGAGGTCGAAGAAGCTGTCCGCGGGAGTCACCGTCCGCTGGAACACCTCCTCGGCCATGGACACGACGCGATCAACGATCTGTTGGCTCATCCGATTCAGTCCTCACGTGTTCAACCAACGTTTGACGCCCGGTCAGGGCCTCCTGCTCCGCTGTGACGAGGTGAAGTCAGCAGTCCTTGCTCCAGGAGCGAGCGGCACCGTTCGCGGCGGATCTTGCCGCTCGTTGTCACCGGCAGCGTCCCGGCCGGAAGCACGGCCACCTCACGGAGCGAGAGCCCGAAGTCTCTGCTGACGGTTCTGGTGATGCTTCGGGCGATCTCAGCGGCCGCTTCCTGGCGGAGAGCCGTGTGCTCTCTGGCGACCTCCGCGAGGACCACCGTCGATGGAGACTCATGCGGCGCACCTGGCAGCGCGATGACGGCCGCTCGCCCAGGCCGCAGCCGATCGTCCGCCGCCACCACCGCATCCTCGATCTCAGCGGGATAGAAGTTCTCTCCCCGGACCTGGAACCTGTCCCGGCTGCGGCCCAGCAGGACCAGCTCACCCCGCCAGCGAAAGCCCAAGTCACCTGTGCCGAGACCCGGGTGCTCCGCGGCGCGAGTCTGGGCAGCCCGGTCCGCGGCGACCTGGGGGCCGGCGATGTGGACCTCCCCGATCTGCCCGTCGCCGTCGAGAACGGAACCGGATTCGTCGCGGATGGTGACTTCCGTATCTCTGAGCGGGGGGCCGCAGGAGACCAGGGCAGTCGCCTGAGCGCCGTCGTGCGCTGGAGCCGCTCGGCCGCTGCGCAGCGAGGTGACCGAGAATTCGATGACCTTCGGCGGATCCTCCGGCCGACACGCGGTGACCGTCAACGTGGCCTCAGCGAGGCCGTACGAAGGCTTGAATGCGCCGAACCGAAACCCGGCCGACGTGAACCTGTCGGTGAACGCGTGCAGGGTGGCGGGCCGGACCGGTTCCCCCGCGTTCCTGGCCACCCGCAGCGCACTGAGATCGTACGAGCTGACGTCTGTGACCTTACGAGCGCAGAGGGCGTATCCGAAGTCGGGCGCGGAGGTGTGAGTCGCACGCCAATCCGTGAGGGCCGCCGGCCATATGTGGGGTTCCCTGACGAAGTGGAACGCGTCCAGGAGCACGGAGGTGTAGTCCGACCACAGCGGACGAAGGACGCTGGTGACCAGTCCCATGTCGTGGTACAGCGGTACCCAGTTCACTGAGACGCTGTCGTGTGTCTCGCCGAATGCCTCGGCAGCCTGCCGCAGCTGGGCGAGCACGTTCTCCTGGGAGATGACGATCGGCTTGGGCACGGAAACGGAGCCGGAGGTGTACTGCTCGTAGCAGGAGGGATGTATCCGAAAGGCCGCCGGGTCGATCTCCTGGCGGGTCGCTGCCTGCCCGATCGTAAGGATCGTGACATCGCACTGGTCCAACGCCTCTCGAAGAGCACCTGACCGATCGTCATCGGCGATGACGAACGCTGGTCGTGACGCCTTCACGATGTTCACCAGCCGGGTTTTGTGCCCTGGGCGCGCGTCCACGCGCGTGGGCCCGGGCACCGGAACCGCACCGATCAGGGCTACGGCGAAGAACGCGGTGATGAACTCCAGGGGATCCGCGAGGGTGAGGACAATCGCATGTGCCTCCCTGTCTTGCGGACGATCGCCCGTCTCCTGCGCCAGCCATGTCGCCATCGCACCGGCCCGTTCGTACAGCTGGCTGTACGCGAGCCGCCGAGTCCCGGTCGCGGTCACCGAGACATAGGCGCCTTCGGCTGACTGTCGTGCCTTGAGCAGTTCTGCGAGATTCGCAGGGGCAGCACCTAACAAAGTCCCCAACTCCCCGTCCGGTCAGCGGCATACGGCTGGGATCAGGCCTCCCGCCTTCCCGCCCGAGGCAGGTAGGAGCGCGAGACCGGGTCCAATGGTCAGAAGGTTCGACAACGAGGCTCAAGCCAGCTATCTCCGATGTCGGTACGCAGAACGACCGCAGCCCCACGCGCAGAAGGGCGGCGCACCACCGGAGAGGTGACCGTTCAGGTGAACGCCGCCTGCCACTTCCCCGTCAACCGGGGGGTGCGGTTGCGACCTGGAGGCACCAGCACCGCGGGTCGTGGACAGCGGCCGGCTGCATCAGCAGCAGTCGCAACGGAGGTGGTGCGGACGAAGATCCTCCGCCCACGACTCGGTCCTCGGACTTTACTGGAACTGCCGACGCAGCGTCAATAAAGATTTGGCATAAGGCACTATTCGGTCAGCGTTATCCCCAAACGCGTGACCGGGTCACCGTCTGCAGCTGCCGTGCAATCCGGATAAATCGTGATCACCTTGCCGCGCTCGATAGAGAAGTCCCGGGTCATGGCCTCGATTAACCTCACTGGAGCCAACCGGAACACCAGGGTCCGATTGGCAACGGAAACTTAATGTAGAGCGTTGCAAAGATCCTCTCAGGTGCCTTGACGTGCCCCCGCCGTAAGCGGCAACGTGCTTTCTGATCAAGTCACTTCGGGATGCGCCTCGCTCTGGCGGACGAACCAGAGTCATTCGGCGTACAGGAACAGATGGGAGAGTTAGATTCCGTCCCACTACGTACGCTTCCTCGGCACCACGCAGGACGCCTTGCGATGAAAGACAGAGAGGCCGGCGAGCGTTGGCGAGTCCGGAAATGACAACTACGGTGACAGACAACCATTTCCCACAGGAAATCAAAGCCGAGATATCGCGCATCTGCTCCAGTCTCCCCAACGGCGCCTCGTGCATCGCGACCGGTTCCATCGTGGAGGGATTCGGGAACAAGAACTCCGACATCGATCTCTACGCCGTCCTCGATGAGGAGGTCCGGGGACAAGGCACCGCGATCGGAATCCGCAAGTCCCGCTACGTGGACTGCGAGTTCATGACGCTGGGCGCGCTCACCCGCCTCAGCTCCCATGTCGCCGAGTTCTCCTGGGGTGCCGCCGGCGATCGGAAGCTCGCCGACTACGACCGCTACTACCGCCTCTCCATCGGCCTGCCGGTCCTGGTCAGCGAGCCGGCGGCTGAGGTACTGGCGCTCTTTCGCGTCGAAACGGCCAGGGAGCAGTTCGCCCGATGGGCCCGCTTTCGAGCGTTCGAGCACCTGGCCCGTGCCGCCACCGCCCTCGCCTGCCACCAGGACGAACAGGCAAAGTTCCTCCTCCGCACCGGTAGTGCCTGGATCTCCACAAGCACCCTGGCCGACGAGGGCGAAGGCTATCCGTCCCTGAAATGGCTCGGCGAGAAGGCGGCGCGCCGGCACGGACGAGGTTCCAAGGCGTTCCACGAACTGGTGGACGACTGGATACGCCCGAGCGGCTCGTCGGCCGATCGGCTCGCACGGCTGCGTGATCGCGTCGAACTACCCCCGGAAGCGCTGCGGGCGGTCACTGAGAAGTCCGGAGTCCTGGGCGACGGTGTCGCCTACCGAGGCGGCTCCGATGTCAACTTCCTGATCGACCCCAGGCGCAGGATCGTCCGAACCGATCACCTGACATCTCTGCTTTGCGAGCGGCTGGGTGCAGGGATCAGCTGGGGCGAAGCCACGGACGACATCGCCGCGGCCCTGTCCGTACCCGGCAGTGAGGTTGCCGCTGCGCTCTGGTCGCAGACGTCGAAACTGCGCTCCACCGGCTTCATTCAGCAGACATGCTGAGGATTGGAGTTTCGTGAACTCTGAACCGAGGGACCTCGTCGCTTGGCTCCGTGAGCTGCAGCAAGAGACAGACGTACAGCGCGAGATCATGTCCCTTCAATTCGATATCGAAGGAGCCATCGATTCCGCCCAGATCGAATTGGCGTGGTGCTCGCTGCAGGACATGATCGTCTCCAGCCTGGAGCTCTATCTGCGACGCGCCGGTATTCAGCCGATCGCGACGGGCGACCAGCCTGAGCGGTCAGGGCTGCTCCTGCAGCACCTGCGGCGCATCAGCCGGGCGAACGCGGCAACGGCACAGGAATTGCTCGAAAAGCCTGCGCCCACCGAAGTGCCGGACCTCCTGACTCAGATCGAAATGGTCCGCCTTTTTCTTCACGGGGAGCTCGGAATCGAGCTCGCGGCATCGCGGGAGAGCGCCACTCGCTCATGGGCGGACAGCGTCCTTTCGCTGCGTCGAACTGCCGGAGAAATCGGACTCGCACAAGGCGACGGATGGTACCTGTCCAGCGCCGATTCGGCTGACCATATCGGCTGGTACGACGAGGTCATGGAAGCCCTGAGTACAGCGGACAACTGAACAGAACTCAGGAGGACCCTTGATAATCTGCGGAGTAAAGATCACCCACGACGGCGGCGTGGCGCTCATCGACCATGGTCGCCTCGTGTTCAGCATCGAGATGGAGAAGATCGGGAACAACCCAAGGCACCAGCGCGTCGACGATCTCGACGTGGTGAGTTCGCTGCTCGGCCAGTACGGATACACGCTGGGCCAGGTCGACCGGTTCGTGCTGGACGGTTGGCGGAAGACCCCCCGGACAAGGATGTGGGGAGGTCAGGAGGTCGCTATCAACCTGGGCCCCTATCGGCGCGGAATTCTGGACGACGACCTGCTGCGACCCTACCACTTCCGCCTGATGGATCTGGAGTACACCAGTTACGCCCACTACGCGGGCCATATGGCGTCGGCCTACTGCTCCAGTCCGTTCGCCGCCTCCCGGGAGGCCTCCTACGTGCTGTGCTGGGACGGGGCGATGTTCCCGTTCCTGTACTACTACGACCCGGTCACTGGAAAGGCCGAGAATCTGGGCCCGCTGTTTCACCTGCTGGGCGACACATACCATTCCCTCTCGCGGCTTTTCCCGCCGTTCGAGCAGGGCTTCGAGTCGACGCAGACAGCCTCGGGAACGCTGCCGGGCAAGATCATGGCCTATATCGCGCACGGGTCCCCGGTGGAGAAGGTCGTGGACACGCTCGAGGAGCTGTATCAGGCGGCCGAGTACACGGTCCTGGGTCCTGGTCCGCTGGCCGACGACCAACTGGGCGAGGGCGCGGGGCGGCGCATTCTGGAGCTGATGTGCGAGGGCCTCCCACGCGAACTCGTCGCTCCGGACGACATGTTGGCCTCCATCCACGCGTTCCTGGGCCAGAAGCTCGTCGCACGGCTCGTAGACCGAATCCGGCAGGACGGAAGCCGCTCGGCGAACCTGTGCCTCGTCGGGGGATGCGCGCTCAACATCAAATGGAACCGTGACATCCGGGCCTCGGGAGTCGTTCAGGAGGTCTGGATCCCGCCGTTCCCCAACGATGCGGGCAGTGCCCTCGGCGCCGCCTGCTGTGAGCTGCTGCGCAGCGGCGAGGGGAAAGCACTCGACTGGTCCGTGTTCGCCGGCCCCGCTCTGGTGGATTCCGGGATCCCGGTCGGCTGGGAGGCGCAGCCGTGCTCCCCTGCCGAGCTGGCCGAGTACCTTCACCGGCTCGGCGATCCGGTCCTGGTGCTCCATGGCCGGGCCGAACTCGGTCCCCGGGCCCTGGGTCACCGCAGCATCCTCGCCCCCGCCGTGGCAGCGGACATGAAGGGGCGCCTCAACCAGCTCAAGGGTCGTGAGGGGTACCGGCCGGTGGCGCCGATCTGCCTGGAGGCGAGCGCCGAGCAGGTCTTCGAGCCGGGGACGCCGGACCCGTACATGCTGTTCGACCACGATGTGCGCCCGCAGTGGCGCGACCGGGTGCCTGCGGTGTGTCACCTGGACGGCACCGCCCGGCTGCAGACCGTCAACAGCACCGATGACCCGGTGGTCTTCGAGATCCTCACCGAGTACCACCGGATCAGCTCGATCCCTCTGCTCTGCAACACCAGCGCGAACCTCAGCGGACGAGGCTTCTTCCCCGACCTGCGCAGCGCCATGGAGTGGGGGCGCATCCCGACCGTCTGGTCCGAGGGGGTGATGTACCGCAGGGCGACCGGCAGTCAGACGGCTTCGCGTAGCAACAATCCGATCTGAAGACAGGTAGCAGTCCCCATGCAGCAAGTCAGCTTTACCAACCGCAAGCCCACCGACGACCCACGGGCCGATCAGTTCCGGCAGGCACGGGACCTGGTCCTGGGCTCGCTGGGCGCCTACCGGATCGACGAGCCGCGTACGGCTTCCACCGCCTATGTCTGGCCGACGGCGATCTGCCCGGTGGGCTGCGGCCACTGCAACTTCGCCGCGCCGCCGAACGTCCGGGATCTGGCCCGGCCGCGCATCACCCGTTTCCGGGACGAGCTGTTGACGATGCTGCGGGACTCGCAGGTGTGGAAGGCGGTCCTGTCAGGGGGCGGCGAACCCATGATGGAGCCCGAGTTCTGCAAGCGCTTCATCGCGGAGGTCTCTTCCTCCGCGCTGGAGGAGATCGAGCTCATCACCAGTGCCCACTTCGCCGGTGACCTTGAGGCCGCCCGTGACACGGTGGCTGAGCTCGCGGCCGCGTGGCGGGGCCGCACCCCGGCTCCCCAACCCGTCTCTTTCACCGTGCGGATCAGTGTCGACTGGTTCCACGCCGCGCGCATAG
The DNA here is from genome assembly GCF_040645015.1 of Streptomyces sp. NPDC046881. NCBI lineage: Bacteria > Bacillati > Actinomycetota > Actinomycetes > Kitasatosporales > Streptomycetaceae > Streptomyces > Streptomyces sp. NPDC046881. Next base: position 17,015 of record NZ_JBEYXJ010000023.1, read on the forward strand.
GCCTTGAGCCGGCCGCGAACCTGATCACGGTCCTCAGCGGCGACGAATACCAGGACATCGGCTTCTACGTCCGTTCGGTGCTGCTCGACGGCGATCGGACCATGAGCGACCTGGCAGCGCTCCTGGGCGGCGAGCTCAGTGAGATCGAGGACTACCAGCAGACCATCCGCCTGCCGGACGGCAGGGACATCCTCATCTACTACAAGAACCTCATCCTGGACGGCCGCATCACCAAGCGGAAGCTTGACCGGCTTCCGGTGGGGATGCCGGACGAATCGCGGTCCGAGGAGTTCGGGAAGCGCTTCGCCACCGCTGCCGGGCGGCACATCCCGGCACGCACCTACAACGGTCCGGTGGTGCGCCAACTGGACGGCCTGGCCATGATCTTCGAGGACGACGGGGCCGTGAAGATCCTCGAAGGAAACGCTCCCGACCGGATCCGCCGCCTGGGCGATCTGCCCTCGTGGGCCGCGGTCATGGACCACTACTACGCGGACCCGATCACGGTCTTCCTCGTTCAGGAGGGACCCGACGCCCTCGCCCAGCTCGTCAGCGAACGCTATCCGGACGCCGTGTCCGTGGGCTCTGAGCACAACGAGCTGTACCACCTGGCCAGTCGGATCCTGGAAACCCCGGAGCGGGCGCTGTACGCGACCTTGCGCGTGCTCGACCAGCATCTCGCCTCCGGTCTGGTGAACGCGGACCCCGACGTGCTCGCGAAGGCCTGGGAACTTCTCCAAGAGGCGGCACAGACCTGATGACGACCCCATACACGACGACGCACCCCCTGGACGGCCCGTCAGCCGTGTCCCGCCGAGTGGCGTATGTGCTGACCGGCGTACCGGGCGCGGGCAAGACAAGCGCCGTCAACAGCCTCCTCGCCCGCCACCCCCGACTCGCGCACTTCGGCGTCAAGAGCCAGGCATTGGCCCTGATCGCCGAGGGGCACCCCGAGGTGGTGGCGATGAGGCGCCCGTTCGAGACCGGGGAGCTCGCGGAGGATGCCGAGGTCCGGCGGCTGCTGGAGATTTCACTGCTGCGGCTGTCAGCCGGGCAGCGGCAGATCATCATCGAGGGATACCCGCGCAGCCCCCAGCAGTTCCACGACCTCGACGCCGTGTTGAAGGCGAGTTCCATCACGCTCGGCGGACTGATCGAGGTCGAGATCTCCGACGAGCTGTCCCGTTCTCGGACCGCGACTCGTACCGCCTGCGAGGCATGCGGCCGCCCCTCCCCTCCCGTCCGCCAAGGTGAGCTGTGCGGCGCGTGCGGGGCCACGATGCGCCGCCGTGCCGACGATGACGATCTGCGCGCCGCTATCCGGCTGCGCGACCACCGACTGTGCCAGGAGTCCATCCGCGAGCTGTTCGAGCGCGACTCGGAACTCTTCCGACTCGACGGCACTCATGCGCCCGAGGCCATCGCGGACCAGATCGCCTCAGTCCTCGGCCTTCCGCCTGGTCCCGACACCGGTGTTGGCCCGGCGGGGCCAGAAAGCGAGGCGTGCTGATGGCGACGCGTCAGATGGAGGCCCTCTCATCGTTTGCCGGCCTGGAGTCACTGGCCTGGGACGATCTGGACCAGGTGCGGGAGCGGTCCGACACACTGTTCGATGCGCTCGTGCAGGACGACTGCCAACCCCTCCGGAAGCTGCTGGCCGCCCTGGCGGACACCCCAGGACTGCCCGAACTGGCCGGGCGGGTCTACTCCATGCGCAAACTGGTCGTCTGGCGGTCACCGGCCGACGCGATCAGGCTGCGGTTACACCTGTTCACCCCGGGCTACCAGGACCGCCCGCATGACCACCGCTTCGCCTTCGCGACCCGGATCCTCAGCGGAGCCTACGTCCACCGCGGCTACCGGCGGACCGCTCTGGACCCCGACGCCTCGCCGGCCGAGCGCGCTGCCGAGAGCATCCGGGTCGAGCAGGAGGGAAGCGGCTACGTCATGGGGCCGGACGCGGTGCACTCACTCACCGCTTACCGACCGACACTCACGTTGATGCTCCGTGGGCCGATCGTCAAAAGGAGCGCGACCATCGTCGACCAGGCCACCGGCGAGCGCTTCCAGCTGCGCGGCGCGGCCGACGCGTCGTCTGCGCAGCCCGGCGACGGTCGGCTGGAGCCTGTCGAGCTGCTGACGACGGTGGCCGAGATGTCTGCGGCTCTGCCGGGCAGCGGCCGCCCGGGATCCCGAGGCGCGGCCTCGTGAGCCCTCATGACCTCCCCCCTCCTGATGTGATCGTGGCTACCTGCTCGTCCTTCGAGTCGGCCTTTCCCGAAGCGGCTGAGCTGATCGTCGAACGCCTGCGCGGCTCGGTCGGCAATGTCCGGCTTCAGCGGAGCATCGACGGGGTCTTCCCCGACGGCGAGCTCTGTGTGGACCTCGCTGACGATCCGACCGGTTGTCATGTTCTGCTGCTGCAGTGCGCCACGAACTTCGGCGCCGATCCCAGCAGGGAGATGATGGCGCTCCTGGCGGCGGCCCGCTCCTACCGGGACCACGGCGCGGCCTACGTGGCCGTCTTCCTGCCGCACCTGGCCTACTCCCGGCAGGATCGGCACGTCCCCGAGCAACGAAGGCCGCTGATGGCAGCTCTGGTGTCGGACCTGGCGGGTGCGGCAGGCATCGAGGATGTGATCACCCTGAGGTCCGGGAACGCGGCGCTGCTGGACGCCTCGTTCGCCGGGGCGCGGCTGACTTTCCTCCCGGTGGACGGCCTGGTGGACGATCTGCTGCGACCGCTCGTGGGCGACGGCGCCGTCCTGGTGGCGCCGGACGCAGGCATCGAACCCGCGGTCAGGGATCTGGCCAGGGCACACGGGGTGCCCGTGGTCGCGGCGGTCAAGAAACGCCTGGGCCCGGAGCACGTCTCCCTCGCGCTCTCCGACTCCGCGGCGCTGAACACGGCTCGCACGGCGATCATCGTCGACGACCTCATCACCAGCGCCGGCACGCTGATGGCGACCGCGCAGGCAGTGCACGAGCGGTGCGAAAACGTGGCGGTGCACGCGGTCTCGACACATCTGCGTCCCACCATGTTCGGCAGCCAGCGGCTGCAGAAGCTGCTGTCCGGAGGTGATCTGCGAAGCTTGCGCGCCTCCGACGCCGCCGGGTCCAAACCGGAACTCGACAACCTGGCCGTGCTGCCCGCCGTGCCCTATGTCCTGGCCGACCTGGTGGACGCGTTTCTGCGGTTGGGCCGCCGGAACGCGCCGTCACTCCCCGCCGTAGCGGCCAGGGCCACGACTGCGACGGCCAGCCTGCCCGTCCCCCTCCCCACGCCCGTCCCCGTGCCACGACCGACCCTGTCCGCTTCGGTCATCTGCATGAACCTGGCAGATCTGCGCGCCCAGGTGCCGCAACTGGAGGACGCGGGCGTGCGACGCCTGCACGTCGACATCGCTGATCCGGGCTTCGGCGGGGAGTTCGGGCTTCCGATACAGATCATCAGTGATCTGCGATCGGTGTCGGCCCTGCCGCTGGACGTGCACATCATGTACGCGAGGCCGGAGCGCCTGCTCGGGCATCCGATGTTCCGCCTGGTCGATCAGATCTCGGTCCACCAGCGGACCGTCGACCGGGGCAGGCTGGCTGAGTTCCAGCGGGCGCTCCCGGACGGCGTGTCCCTGGGACTGGTGATCAACGCAGACGAGCCGATCGACCAGGAATTGGTCGAACTGCTCGGCGTGAAAACCGTCACCGTGATGTCAGTCGTTCCCGGCGGCGCGGGTCGGCCCTTCCAAGAGGCCGCGCTGGAGAGGATCGCCCACGCGAGGCGACTGCGCGACCGCGGGATCCTGTCCGCGGTCGAGGCAGACGGTGCCGTGGACCAGGACACGGCCCCTCGGCTGGTGTCCGCCGGGGCGGACCGCCTGGTGATCGGCAGTCGGATGCTGCCCGGTCGCGAAGTCTCGCTGCCACGCATCCGAGCACTCCACGACTCATTCGACAAGCGCCGACCAGGCGCCGACACACGACGCGAGGAGCCCTGACCCGTGACCACTTACCCCGTCACCATCGGCGCCTTGACCCGCCGACTGCCGATCGTGGCGGTCGCCCCTGACGTCAGCATCGCCTTCCTGAAGCTCTACGGCGACCCGCCGCTGGTATCGGCGGCGGTCGGCCTCCTGGCCCAGCAGGTGTCCGACGAGGTCGACATCATCCTGGGCCCCGAGGCGGGCGGGATACTCCTTGCGCACTTGCTGGCCGAGAGGCTGGCGCTGCCGTACGTGGTGGCGCGCAAGAAGGCCCGCCCGAACATGGTGAACCCGCTGTCCGTCCCCGTACGGACCATCGGAACCAGCCAGGCCCAGGCGCTGTTCCTGGGCGAGGACGACTGCGGCAGCCTCCACGGAAAAAACGTGGCCGTCATCGACGAGGTGGTCAGCAGCGGGGGCACGTTGGACGCGGTGCGATCCCTGGTACACGCCGCCGGCGGAAGGGTCGTCCAGGCCCTTGCCGTCGCTACGGAGGGCGAACCCCGCCCGGACGTGACGAGTCTGCTGCACCTGCCGCTGTTCACGACGGCGACCACCACCCCATGAGGGCGGCGCACCCGGTCGCCCAGCCCGTGGTCGTCCTCTGACTGACCCCACACCCACCCCGAGGACCGCATGTCGCGTCTGCACACTTCAGGGGCGGTCTCGCTGCTTCGGCTCCTGAAGAACCTGCCCCCTTCCCTCTTCGCCTTGTTGGTCAGCGCCTTCGTCACGCTGAACGCGCTTCCTGCCCTCTCGGCGATCGCCTCTCGGGACCTGATCACGCGCGCTCGCTCGGCCGGGACCCACCTCGGAGCGTGGCACGCGCTCGGGACCTCGGTGGCGGTGTTCGCCCTGGCGATGCTCGTCCAGCAGTTGGCGGTGCTCGCCATCGATCCGATCGCTCACGCGGCCAGCCGCCACATCGACGGGCGTCTCCGCTACCAGGTCGCAGAGTTGGCCTTGTCGCCTACACAGACCGTCCACCTGGACCGTGCGGACCTGATGGGAACCTTCGCCCTGGCATCCAGCGACATGCAGGGGTACACCCCGGGCCGGGCCGCCGTGTCCTATCTGGGCCAGCTTTGCCAACTCGCGGGTTGCTTGGCCTGCCTGGGGCTGCTCGCGCCCTCGCAGCCTTGGCTGGTGGTGGCCTGCCTGGTGGTACTTCTGACCCGCCGCTGGTCGCAGAAGCGCATCTACGTGGACCTGAACTGGTTGATCGTCCGCTCCGCGGCGCTGACCAAGCGGCACCGGTTCTGGGCGCAGTTCGCGAGCAGCGTGCAGAACGCCAAGGAGATCCGGGTCTTCGGCCTGGGTGACTGGGTCACCGACCGCCACCGGACCTCCTATCTGGCTCAGACCCAGCCGATCTGGGAGCAACGCCGCAGAAAGTTCTCCGAGAACTGGAGGTCCCTGCTGGCCGGGATCGTCGCCATGTTCCTGGGCCTGAATGCGATCGCCTCAGGTTCGGCATCCCACGATCCGGGGACGGTCGCCCAGGACGTCAGCGCCCTGCTGGCCGCGATGTGGCTGGGCAGCCTGGGGTACGGAAGCTTCGACGTCGAACACGGGATGCCGATGGCGCAGGCGGCTGACCGGCTGCGCCGTGAACGGAACCGCATCGGGGAGAGCTCCCCTGCCATTCCCCCACCGCGCGATCGGCCCAAGACGCCGCCCACCGTCCGGTTCCACGAGCTGTCCTTCAGCTACCCGGGCAGCGGGCAGCCCGTGCTCAACGGGCTCGACCTCGAAGTCCGGGCGGGCGAAGTGCTCGCCATCGTCGGAGTCAACGGCGCCGGTAAGACTACGACGACGAAGCTGCTCACCCGCGCGCTGGCACCGGGTGCGGGGCGAATCACGGTCGGCGGCCAAGACCTTGCCGACGTACCCGCCGCGCACTGGCGAAGCCAGATCGCTGTGGTCACCCAGGAATTCCTCCGACTGGACCTCTCGGTGCGCCAGAACATCGAGATCGGTGCACCTGAGCACGCGGGGGACGACGCCTTCTTCGAGCAGGTCGTCGACGACCTCGACTTGGACGACTTGGTCAGCAGCCTGCCGCAGTCCTGGGACACCCCGCTGTCACGCAAGCGCTCCGGAGGGAGCGAGCTGTCCGGTGGCCAGTGGCAGCGCATAGCCCTGGCCCGAGCCGTCTTCGCGCTTCGGGCCGGCCGAACCCTTCTCATCCTGGACGAGCCGACCGCGCACCTGGACGCCGAGGCCGAGGGCCGGATCTTCAACCGGTTGATCGCCGCTGCGCGGGGGGCCACCGTGATCCTTATCTCGCACCGGCTGGCGACCGTCAGACTGGCCGACCGGATAGCGGTGCTCCAGGACGGGCGGATCCAGGAACTGGGCACTCATGAGGAACTTCTCTGGGAGCGTCGAATCTACGCGGAGCTCTTTGAGTTGCAGTCTCAGCAGTTTGCCGCCGTGCCCCCGGTAGAGGAGGGCAGGCAGTGAGTACCCGAACCAGGCAGTGGGTTTTTTTGCTCCGCCTCAACTGGCGTACCAGTCCACTGCGTTGCTGGCTGATCGTGGCGACCCTGGTCCTCGACGTGTTCGGCCAGCCGGCCTTCGCACTGGCCCTGCGGAACTTCGCCGACGCGGTCGCCGCCGACCAGCACACCGCGGCCCTGCGTGACGCGGTCCTGGCAGCCGCCCTGTTCTCGCTGAGCTCCCAGATGCCCGGGGCACGTAACCTCCTGCGCCGCGACGTATGCGAACGCGCGGGCCTCATCCTGGACGGCGAAGTCCTGGATATGACATCCGGCATCCCCACCGTTCACCACCTGGAGGACCCGCGCAGCCTGGATCGAATCGACGCCGTGACGGGCAGGGGCGCCGAGCTCTCGAACGCCGTCTTCTCCGCGGCGGAGACCGTGGCCACTGTGCTGGGCCTCGGTACGACCCTGCTCGTGCTTGCCACCGTGTCCCCGATCCTGCTGCCAACCGTGCTGCTCTGCCTGCCGACCCTCTGGCTCAACCGCGTCGGACAGGCCCGCATCCGCAGCGCCCGCCTGCGCGCCGCCGAGGCCCAACGCACCGCTGACGACCTGCTCCAGGTCTTCTTCGATCCCACCGTGGCCACGGAACTTCGGGTGACCGGTGCCGGCCCGATGATCCTGAACGCCTACCAGCGGCGCTGGCACACCGCCTCCCGCACCGTCGGCAGCGGCATGTGGCGTGCCGGGGCGCTGCTGGCAGTCGGCTGGCTGGTCTTCCTGGCCGGGTTCACCGTGGCACTGGGGTTCACCGCTGTGCGCCTGCGCCACGGCAGCGCCTCGGTCGGGGATCTGATCATGCTGCTCACCGTCGCTCGCCAGCAACAGGGAATGTTGCAGAACGTCGTTGCTCAGGTCGCGCAGTTCATGGCGGGAATCCACATCGCCGACGCCTACTGGTGGCTGCGTGGCGTCGCCGCGGAATCCGCGCCCTCGGCGACCCTGCCCGTACCAGCTGCGCTCAGCCACGGAATCGAGCTCGACCGGGTCTCGTTCAGCTACCCCGGTACCAAGGTGCCGGTGCTGCGCGACATATCTGCCGAACTGCCCGCGGGCTCCCTGGTGGCACTTGTGGGTTCGCACGGCTCCGGCAAGACCTCGCTCATCAAACTCCTGACCGGGATGTACGCACCGACGAGCGGTCGGATCAGCGTCGAGCACGACTCCCTCCAGAAGCTCGACCCGGTTGCCTGGCGCACGCGCCTCACCTGCGGCTTCCAGGACTTCGTCCATTACCCCACGCTCGCCCACGAGGCCGTCGGCGTGGGTGACCTGCCCGCTGTCGACGACCTCCATGAGGTTCGCCGCGCGGTGGCTCAGGGCGGCGCGACCCGCGTTGTCGAGCGTCTGGACGATGGGCTGATGACGCAGCTCGACCCGGTCTTCGGTGGCGTTGAGCTCTCCGGCGGGCAGTGGCAGAAGCTCGCCCTCGCGCGGACCTGCATGCGTCGCTTTCCACTGCTGGTCGTGCTCGACGAACCCACTGCGGCGCTGGACGCGCGCAGCGAGTACGAGGTCTTCCAACGCCAGGTCGAGTTGGCCCGGGAACTTGCCCGACGCAGTGGGACGATCACCATCATCGTCTCCCACCGCTTTTCCACGGTGCGGATGGCCGACAAGATTCTCGTCCTGTCCCAGGGATCTGTCATCGAGGACGGCGACCACCAACGGCTGATGGCGCTGGGCGGCGAGTACGCCCGGCTGTATGCGATGCAGGAGGAGGCCTACGCCTGAGACACCACTGATTACGGGACAGAGCCGTTCGCTGGACAGACCCGAGGGTGACGCTGGGCCGCGGCGTGACCCAGATCGCGACGGTCCTCGAGTGCTCCACTCGTTTCACGGTTCTCGTTCAGCTCGACGGGCATGACGCGGCCGCCGTCACCGCGTGGCTGCCGGCGATGTCCGTCAAAGCGGATAAAGCCCGGCTGCACTCGGCTTGATGACAGATCAGGAGTGGCTGATGGTGCAGTACTCGACCAGATATGACGGAGTGATACATGGTTGACCGGTTGCCTAATGTCGCGGTATTGTCGCGTCATGATCGTGACGGGCGTCAGGAAGTTCCTGGTGAGGCGCGTGTACGTCGACTTCGCTCGATGCGACGCGGGGCTTTGTCCCCTCTATGTTTAAGTTGCTCCTCCGCGCTGTTCCCCTCTTCTTAGTCTGTGTCGCCCGCGCGGGCTCTCAACGTCCGCCCGGTCCCGGCCGTCTCCACGTCATTCATCCCGCCCTTCAACGGCTGCGCTGCCGCACGGCTGTCCCGGCGCTCACGGCCCTGGGCTGGAGAATATGAACGACGCTACTCAGTAAAATTCCGACCCTGTTGTGCACTTGATGATTGTCGTGCAGCAATCAGTTTGGGATTCCCCTCGATTCTCCATGCCATTGGTCGCCGATTATCTCAGGGCGGCTTCGGAGAGCGGCCGTTGGTGCAGAAAGGATACCCCATCCATATTATGAAGGTGTCTGGCGGAAACCCAAAGACGGTTGCATTGCGGGAGTTATTTGCTGGATCCACACCCGATGTCATCGCGTTCTCCGTGACGGGGCGGAATCTCCTCCACCATGAGCTGACGGCCACTCACGTGCAACACACGCAGCTGTACCAGGCCCATGTCAGGGGGTGGCGGTGACCGACCCCGGACCCGGTTGGCGTGAAGAGCCCGTCAACTGGCCCCAGTTGGACTGGCAGGTGGGCTGGCGGATTGATCAGCCGCCCTCCCTGCACCGTACGGACTCCCATGTCTACAACCTGGTCACCGGCGTGGCTGCCACGGGCAGCACCCGCGACCAGGTGCGTGCGGCGGTTCGCGCACTCATCACCCGGCATGAGGCGCTGCGCACCCTCCTCGTCCCTGGTGACGGACCACGAGACGTGCAGTGGGTGGCGCCCGCGCCGACGTCACCGGCCGACCTGGAACCGCTGCTCGAGTTCACCCCGGCCGACGAAGGCGCTCAGAGGTTCCGCTCGCTGCGCCGCACTGACTTCGACGTCAAGCGGCAGTGGCCTCTGAAAGTGCTTGTCGCGGAGGACCGGGGTGCCGTCACCGAAATCGGTGTCGTCGCCGACCATGCCGCCGTCGACGGCTGGGGCATTGAGGTGCTACGGAACGACCTCGCCCGGTTCCTGACCGCCGCCCGGCGCGGGCAGGCCCCTGAGGAGGCTTTCGGAGCGACCGAACTACCCATGCAGCCAAGGGAGGTTGCCCGGTGGGAACGGTCCTCGGCGGGACGCGCCCACCTGGAGCGGGCCCTCGCCCTTTGGCGCGATCAGCTGTCCGGCCTGCGGGCAGCTGATGTACCCCACGTGGGTGCCCCGGCCCGAGCCGGGGATCCGCCACCGACGTACCGGTCCTGCGTCATGGGCTCGACCCGGCTCTTGCAGGCCGCCGACCGGGGCTCCGCGGCTTTGCGTGTGCCTGTCTCCACGCTCTTCCTCACCGCTCTGGGCCATGCCCTGTGCGACGTGGCCGGTGCCTTCCGAGTGGGCCTGCAGGCGCACTTCACCAACCGGCTGAGCCCCGGCCACCGGCGGTCAGTCAGCACTCTCTTCCTGCGCGGACCCGTGACCGTCGAGCGGACGCCGGGGATGAACCTGGCCGACGCCGCGCGCGCCCTGTACCCGATGCAACTGCGCGGAGCGATAGCCGCGAACGTGGACCGGCTGCGTGTGGAGGAGCTCAAGCACGAAATCTACGCCGGCACGCATGCTTCCGTGCTGACTGGCGTCTGGCTGAACTACCAGGATCTCACCGTCCCGCGGGACGGCGGAGGACCGCCCGCACTGCTCGGACCCCTTCCGGCGCGGCCGCCCGCAGACGATCGCATCCGTGCCGAGGGTCTGAAGCGACGCGGCCGACCCTTCGTCCTGAAGGTCGACCGGTTCCCCGACCAGATCAGCCTCCACCTGCTGTGGCAGGACGGTGTGGTGCCGGCCGACTTTGCCGAAGCGGTCCTTGGCTCGCTCACCGAGCGGGTCCTGAACCTCGCCGCATCACTTTGAACCACCACTCGCAGCGCACCACCGAACAGTCAATACACATCATAGGAAAGAGCTGACATGAGCAATCTGTTCGACGTCGCACAGCACTTGGTCGATCTCGCGGCCGCGCAGCAACATCAGGTGATTGACGACCTCGGTGTCGACGTCATCGGCATAGAGGGCGCCAGCGGAGCCCGCGCGGTGTCGTCCCTGGGCGTCACCATGGGCGTCGACCGACTCGTACTGCAGCCGGGAAGCGCGTTTCCGCCCCACATCCACGAGGGTGACCATCTGCTGTACGTGCAGTCGGGGACTGGTTCGGTGTATATAGACGGCGTGGACCACCCGTTGCGTGCGGGGCAGTCTGTGTTCATCCCGGCGGTTTACGAGCACGGCCTGCGCGGCCCGCGGGACGGCGGACCACTAACGATCATCTCGTTCAGTACGCCTCACCACCCCGTCGACTCCGCCCATCGCATGACTGTGATCCGCACGGAACAGAAGTGACGTCGTGTAGTTGTCCGAGACATGTCCCGGGAGCACATCCACGACGCGCCCGGCCTCGATGTCGCCAAGCACCGTGCCGTAAGTAGTGCCCCTGAGAGCTCGTTACCTGATCATGTGGTGGCTTTCTTGAGGCGTCGCCAGCAGATAAGTCTGCCGCCCAGCGAGACGAAGGCGTCGTGGAGGTCGAGACGTCGTTCCCAGCGGACGGCAAGTCGTTTGAACTGGTGGAGCAGGGCGAAGGTCTGCTCCACGACGTAGCGGAGTTTGGCCAGGCCGTGGATGCCGGGGTGGCCGCGTCGGGAGATGACAGGGACGATGCCGCGTTTGCACAGTTCACGGCGATTGGGTTCGCTGTCGTAGCCCTTGTCGCCGAGCAGGGCGTCGGGCCGCTTGCGGGGATGGCCGACGCGGCCGGCGACGGGTGGGACGGCGTCGACGAGGGTCAGGGTCTGGGTGACGTCGTCGACGTTCGCCGCGGTGGTGACAACTTGGAACGGAGTGCCGTTGCCGTCGCAGATCAGGTGGTGTTTGCTACCGGTCTTGCGGCGGTCGACCTCGGGACTCGTGCTCACCTAGGCAAGGAGCAGCACGGCTTGAGCAGATGGGGCCGCCGCCCATGCCGCTGTGCGGAGGCGAGTTCGCAGGGCCGCGAGTTCGCCGGAAAACGCCCTCCGGACTTCTGGTTTGGTCTGAAGCTGGTGAAGTAGGGGGAGTAGTTCGGCGGGCTCGGCCTGGAACGCATGCCGCCAACGACGCTCATCGCCATGCACCGGTCCTCGGCCGGTGCGGATGAGCACAGCAAGGGAACGGCTCGCATCAGCCGGTGCCAGCGGGGGTTCGAGGTTCCGCTCGTCCCACTTGTCGATCAGTGCGTCGACCCAGGGACGCGGCCTGAACCAACCTGCCGCCCATGTCTGAGTCGGCAGGTCGTGAATCCGCCGCGCTGCCAGAGGCATCTCTGGGAGGTCCACCGGACTGCCGGCTTCGTGGAGCCAGAAAGCCAGCCAACCGACGTCCCGGGCGAGTGACTGGTCGTCGGTGCTCCAGGTCTGGTGGCAGATGTCGAGGAGGTGGCCTTCGACAGCGGCTGCGGCCCTCGCCAGCGCCTGCGGCGAGGCGTAGGAGAGGAGAGGCACGATACGGACGAGGTCAGTGGTGCTCAGCCTGCCGAGTCCGGGCGATCCCGCGATCGACATCGCGACCTCATGGGCGAGATCGGACCGGTCAGCGATCTTCAGCAGTGCTGCGATGACGGCCCCCGGGTGCATGTCCGACGCCACACCAAGAGACAGCCATCCGGTAAGGCCATGCGCTGCAAGTCCCTCGCCCACCGTCCGGGCGGTCGCTGGACTTTGGCGTACTGCACCACGGAGGAACAGTGCTTGCTCCGATACCGGCGGTCGGCTGCGGGCCCAACCATCGGCTGCGAGGGATTCCCAGAGTTCAGAAGGGGCTGTCTGAGGAGCCAAGCGGCCGATGCGATTCAGCAGATCAAGTCGCTCCGTCTGGTTGGTCTCCCTATAGGCATCCCTCCACCAGTTGCGGATAATTCCCTCCAGTCGCCCTTCCCGGCTGAGTCGGCGCGTCGTCCGCGAGGCCGAACCCGGCAACGGCAAGCAGGCCATCGACGACGGTCAGGCCGTACGCGAGTGGCGGGCCATGCTCGACGAACTGGGCGAGGACACCTGGGACCCGGAGTTCCTGCACGAGGAGTGGACGCAGGTCATCCTCGGCCAGGCCGTCGGCAACCGCACCGACTACTTCCGCGCCCGGCGGGCCGGGCGCGGCAAGAGCATCGGCCGTAGCGAGCGGGCCGAGATCTGGCAGCTCGCCGAACGCTTCACCCAGCGTCTCGACCGCCTCGGACGGCAGACCTGGGACCAAGTGGCGGAGCGTGCGGCACGCCTGGAGATGGGTCGCGAACAGCGCATCCTAAACATCGCACGGCAGCGGGAGGAAGCGGGCGGCCTCGACAACATCCACCTGCAGGACGGCTCCGGCGGCCGGCTGCGCTACCGGTACCGCCACATCGTGGTGGACGAGGCCCAGGACCTGCGCCCCGCCCACTGGAAGATGCTGCGCGCCATGGCCCCCCGTACGCCGGACGACCTGTTCCTGGTGGGCGACACCCACCAGCGCATCTACAAGAACCAGGTCACGCTCGGCAGTCTGGGCGTCAACATCCGCGGCCGGTCCGCGAAGCTGACCCTCAGCTACCGAACGACACGGCAGATCCTACGCTCGGCCCTGGGGGTCTTGGGCGAGATGACGTACGACGATCTCGACGGCGGCACGGAGACCCTCGCCGGCTACCGGTCCGTGCTCAACGGCGGCCTCCCGGCCGGACACGCCTTCCCGGACTGGGAAGCCGAGCGGGAGGGTGTGGCCGCTCTGATCAAGGAGTGGGACGCGGACCCGGACACCGCCGTCCCGCACGAGCGGATCGCGGTGTGCGTCCCGACCAATCAGATGGCGACCGAGATGGCGTACACGCTGAAGCTGCACGGCATCGACTCCGTCGAGATCCGCTCCGACGGGCCGAACGGCTCCGTCGGCGTGCACATCGGCACGATGTTCCGGTTCAAGGGGCTGGAGTACCAGCGGATGATCATCGCGGGCGTGACGGACGGGCTCGTTCCGCGTGAGGACGTGAGCCGGCTGCGTAACCGCGAGCCCACCCGCTACCGGCACGAGATGCAGCGCGCCAGGTCCCTGCTCTTCGTGGCCGCGACCCGGGCACGCGACAGCGTGGATGTCTTCTGGCACGGCAGGCCCAGCCCGTTCCTCGACAGCTCGTGGGTGGAGACGGAGCACGGCGGCAGGTGACACCGTTTCGGGGCGGGTCCCCGCCTATGGCCACTGTGCCTTGGCTGCCGAGACGACGGAGCGGTTCCGTAGGCATCAGCGGGATGCTCCACCTGGGTTCGATAGCCGGCGAGCGAGCGCCATGACGCTCCGCCAGAATCAGCGTCGAACGAGCGTCAAGACGCTTTCCCGACCGCCCTCGCGAATGCGAGGAAAGGGCTCCCAACCCGCGCCCCGCTACACGGAGCCGCAGGTGAGACACGTGGCGCGAGCCTACGACAGGCTCCACACGATGGGTTTCGAAAAACAGATCGAGCACACCCTGCCGCACTCGAACATTCGGAGGAACCCGCAGGTCACAGGCTCTTTGTGCTGGGCTCCAGAATCGCCACGCACTCCACGTGATGCGTCATCGGGAACAGATCGAACGCCCGCAGCGTCCGCACCCGGTACCCGCCCTCCCGGAAGTACCCCAGGTCCCGGGCGAGCGCCGCGGGGTCGCAGGCGACGTAGGCGATGCGGCGGGCGCCCAGGGACGCGAGGTGGGTGACCGTCTTGCGGCCGGCTCCCGCGCGGGGCGGGTCGAGGACGATGAGGTCGACCTCGGTGATGCCGGTGCGCGGCAGGACCGACTCGACCTTGCCCTGCTCGATGCGGACCCGCGGGAAGTCGGCCAGGTTGTGCCGGGCGTCCTCCACGGCCCGCTTGCCGGACTCGATGCCGAGGACCGCGCCCTGCTCGCCGAGGCGGTCGGCGAGGGCGCCGGCGAAGAGGCCGACGCCGCAGTAGAGGTCGAGGGCCATCTCGCCCTTGCGGGGCAGGAGGCCCTGCATCACCGCCGTGACGAGCGTGTCGGCCGCCTTCGGGTGGACCTGCCAGAAGCCGCCGCTGCCGACCCGGTAGGTGCGGTCGTCGGCGCGCTCGCGCACGAACGCGCGGCCGTGGACGCGGTGGATGCCGCCGTCCCGCTCGTCGACGCGCATGACGGAGACGGGCCTGTCGAGCTCGACGAGGGGCAGCCGGGCGCCGGGGCGCGGCTCCAGGATGACCATGCGGTCCTGGGACCCCGTCGCGGCGATCGCGTCGACGGAGGCCATGCCGGTCCAGTCCCGCTTCTCGATGCCCAGCTCGCTCACGCCCGCCGCCGCGATCATGCAGTGGTCGATGCGCTCGACCTCGTGCGAGCGGTGCCGGCGCAGACCGGCGTGGCCCTCGGCGTCGACGGCGTACTGGACGCGGGTGCGCCACTGCGGGACCTGGCCGGCGGGCAGCTTGTCGCCCTCGGCCGGGACCACCGTGCCGTCCCAGCCGGCCTCCTCGGGGGTGAGGCCGGCGAGCCGCTGGAGCTGCTCGGCGATGACGTCGGCCTTCAGCCGGCGCTGGGCGCCCGGCTTGGCGTGCTGCCAGTCGCAGCCGCCGCAGCGGCCGGGGCCGGCGAACGGGCAGGGGGCCTCGATGCGGTCCTTGGACGCCTCCAGGATCCGTACGGCGTCCGCGCGCAGGAAGCGGGCGCCTTCCTCCCCCTCGGTCACCCGGGCCACCACCCGCTCGCCGGGCAGCGCGTGCCGGACGAACAGCACCTGTCCCTCGGCCGTACGGGCGATGCAGTGGCCGCCGTGGGCGACGGGGCCGATCTCGACCTCGTACTCCTCCCCCACCAGCGACTTCTTCGGTTCTGCGGGCATGGTGGGGTGACTCCAGATCGGCAGCGGGGGCGGCCCGCACCGGCGGGCCCGACAACAGCCCACCAGTCTACGGCCTCCCCGCCCCGCCTCAGTCCTTGGCCGAGGGCTCCTTCGGCCGCTCCACCGCCGGGCCACGACGGACCGCACCGGGGGCGTTCCACTCCTGCCGCCTGCGGGCCCGCAGCTTGGCCGCCTCGGAGGACTGCAGCTGGTACGGCACCGAGGTCACCATGACACCCGGCGTGAACAGCAGGCGGCCCTTCAGGCGCAGGGCGCTCTGGTTGTGCAGCAGGTGCTCGTACCAGTGGCCGACCACGTACTCGGGGATGATCACGGAGACCGCGTCGCGCGGGGACTCCTTGCGCAGGCTCTTGACGTACTCGATGATCGGCCGGGTGATCTCGCGGTACGGCGAGTCCAGGACCTTCAGCGGTACGTCGATCCCGCGCCGCTCCCACTCCTCGCGCAGCACCTTGGTCTCGGCCGGGTCGACGTTGACGGTCAGCGCCTCCAGGGTGTCCGAGCGCATCAGCTTGGCGTAGGCCAGGGCGCGCAGCGTGGGACGGTGGATCTTGGAGATCAGGACGACCGAGTGCACGCGGGACGGGCGGACCATGTCGTCGCTCGGGCCCTCGGGCGCGGCGATCTCGTCGGCGACCCGGTCGTAGTGCTTCCGGATCGCGGTCATCGTCGCGTAGAAGATGCACATGCCGAGCAGGGCCACCCAGGCGCCGTGCGTGAACTTGGTGACCAGGACGACGACGAGCACCAGGCCGGTGAAGAAGGCGCCGAACGCGTTGATCGCGCGGGAGCGGATCATGTGGCTGCGCTTGGCCGGGTCCTTTTCGGCCGCGAGGTGGCGGTTCCAGTGCCGGACCATGCCGGTCTGGCTGAGCGTGAAGGACACGAACACGCCGACGATGTACAGCTGGATCAGGCGGGTGGAGTCCGCGCCGTAGATGAACACCAGCAGCATCGCGGCGCCCGCGAGCAGCACGATGCCGTTGGAGAAGGCGAGCCGGTCGCCGCGGGTGTGCAGCTGGCGCGGCAGGTAGCGGTCCTGGGCGAGGATCGAGCCGAGCAGCGGGAAGCCGTTGTACGCGGTGTTGGCGGCCAGGAACAGCACCAGCGCGGTGGCGGCGGCGAGCAGGACGAACAGGAAGCTGCCCTTGCCGAAGACCGCCTCGGCGACCTGGGAGATCACCGGGTTCTGGACGTAGCCGGAGCCGACCGGGACGCCGCCGCGCAGCAGGTCGCTGGCCGGGTGCTCGGCCATGCGGACCTTGGTGACCATGGCGAGCGCGATGATGCCGCAGAACATGGTGACGGCCAGCAGGCCCATCATCGCCAGGGTGGTCGCCGCGTTCTTGGACTTGGGCTTGCGGAAGGCCGGGACGCCGTTGGAGATCGCCTCGACGCCGGTGAGGGCCGCACAGCCGGAGGAGAAGGCGCGCAGCAGCAGGAAGACCAGCGCGAAGCCGGCGAGGCCCTGGTGCTCGGCCTTGATGTGGTAGTCGGCCGTCGGGGCCCGCATGGTGTCGCCGAGGACGAGGCCGCGGAAGGCGCCCCACGCGATCATGATGAAGACGCCGCCGACGAAGACGAACGTCGGGATCGCGAAGAGCTTTCCGGACTCCTTCACGCCCCGCAGGTTCATCAGCGTCAGCAGCACGATCACGGCGGCGGCGCAGAACACCTTGTGCTCGACCACGAAGGGGATCGCGGAGCCGAGGTTCTCGATGCCGGAGGCGATGGAGACGGCGACGGTGAGGACGTAGTCGACGAGCAGCGCGCTGGCCACGGTGAGGCCGGCCTTGGGGCCGAGGTTGGTGGTCGCGACCTCGTAGTCGCCGCCACCGCTCGGATAGGCGTGCACGTTCTGCCGGTAGGAGGCGACCACGGTGAACATCAGCACCACGACCGCGACCGCGATCCAGGGGCTGAAGTGGTACGCCGACACGCCCGCGATGGAGAGGACCAGCAGGACCTCCCCCGGCGCGTAGGCGACGGAGGACAGCGGGTCGGAGGCGAAGACGGGGAGTGCGATGCGCTTCGGCAGGAGCGTTTCCCCCAGCCGGTCACTGCGCAGTGCGCGCCCGATCAGGATCCGTTTGGGCACGTCGGTCAGTTTGGACACGAGAGAGGATCGTAAGCCTTCGAACTGGCACCCGCCCACCCGGCGTGCTGGATATGCCTCCCGAGTGAAATCAAGGGCGCATGGAACTGCGGAATCCGTGGTCCATGTGCCCCCCGTGACTAGATGGCAAACCCGGCCTGTCATCGCACTTCGGAGGTTCCATGCCCGCGACCGCGGAGCTGATCGGGGCGCTGCTCGCCCTCGGCGGCCTCGGAATCCTGACCCTGTGCAGCGTGCGCAGTATCACTCGCCGGCGCCTGCGACCGGCCCCGGCACGGGGGTGCCGGCCGCGTGGCGCCCGTGTGTAGCTTTGGGCGTCGGTCTGAGACCCTGATGCTGAGCAGTAACTTTTGGACACCGGAAGGACGGTCGTGCACATCGTCATCATGGGCTGCGGGAGAGTGGGTTCCGCTCTCGCCCAGACCCTGGAGCAACAGGGACACACGGTCGCCGTGATCGACCAGGACCCCACCGCCTTCCGCCGGCTGGGCCCGGGCTTCGGGGGCCGCCGGGTCACCGGCGTCGGCTTCGACCAGGACACCCTGCGCGAGGCGGGCATCGAGGAGGCCGGCGCCTTCGCCGCGGTCTCCAGCGGGGACAACTCCAACATCATCTCCGCGCGCGTGGCGCGCGAGATGTTCGGTGTGGAGAACGTGGCCGCCCGCATCTACGACCCCCGCCGCGCCGAGGTCTACCAGCGCCTGGGCATCCCGACGGTGGCCACGGTCCGCTGGACCGCCGACCAGATGCTGCGCCGGCTGCTTCCGTCCGGGGCCGAGCCGTTGTGGCGCGACCCCACCGGCGGGGTGCAGCTCGCCGAGGTGCACGCCTCCCCGAAGTGGGTGGGCCACAAGATCAGCAAGCTGCAGGAGGAGACGGGCGTCCGGGTGGCGTTCCTGACCCGGCTGGGCGAGGCGATCCTGCCCACCTCGCAGACGGTGCTGCAGGAGGGCGACCTCGTGCACGTGATGATGCGTACGGACGACGTGGACAAGGTCGAGGCGGCGTTCGCCGGTGGCCCGGAAGAGGAGGGCGGTCACTGATGAGGGTCGCCATTGCCGGGGCCGGCGCGGTCGGCCGCTCGATCGCGGGCGAGCTGCTGGAGAACGGCCACGAGGTCCTGCTGATCGACAAGGCGCCGACCGCCATCTCGGTCGAGCGCGTCCCGCAGGCGGAGTGGCTGCTGGCCGACGCCTGCGAGATCACCTCCCTGGACGAGGCGGCGCTGCAGCGCTGCAACGTCGTGATCGCCGCGACCGGCGACGACAAGGTGAACCTGGTCGTCTCGCTGCTCGCGAAGACGGAGTACGGCGTCCCGCGCGTCGTCGCCCGCGTCAACAACCCCAAGAACGAGTGGCTGTTCAACGAGGCCTGGGGCGTGGACGTCGCCGTCTCCACCCCGCGCCTGATGTCCGCCCTGGTCGAGGAGGCGGTGAGCGTCGGCGACCTGGTCCGGCTGCTCCGCTTCAGCCACGGCGACGCCAACCTCGTCGAGCTGACCCTGCCGGAGGAGTCGGCCCTGGCCGGCACCCAGGTCGGCGACGTGGAGTGGCCCGAGGACACCTCCCTGGTCACGATCATCCGAGGCACCCGTGTGCTGACCCCCTCCAAGGAGGACTCCCTGGAGCCGGGCGACGAGCTGCTGTTCGTGGCCGCGCAGGCCCGGGAGGAGCAACTGGAGGATCTGCTGTCGGTGCGGCGCGAGGACTGACCGGCGAGGACCGACCGCACGTGAAAAGGGCGCCCCTGACTGACCGGGGGCGCCCTTTCCGCGTCGTACGACGGACCGCTCACGCCTCCCGGCGGTGCCGTCCGCCGGTCGTCTCGCCGCTCTCCGCGGCCTGCGCGGCCTGGCGCTCCTTCTCGGCCTTCTCCTCGGCCTCCAGCTCCGCGAAGACGTCGATCGGCGCGGGCGCCTTCGCGAGGAAGACCCAGGTCAGCCAGACCGCCAGCAGGAACGGCGGGATCTTCAGGGTGACCAGGACCCAGCCGAGCTGCGCGGTGTCGGCCCACCAGTACAGCGGGAAGAGGATCGCGCACTTGGCGAGCAGGATCAGGCCCCAGGCCCAGCTGGCCTTGGCGTAGGCCTTCTTGCGGCCGGGGTTGCGGGTGCGCCAGGAGAGGTTCTCCTTGAAGATCGGGCCGAGGATGAGGCCGATCAGGGGAACGCCCGCCAGGGTCGTCACGATGTAGGCCAGCGCCATGCCCAGCGTGTAGAGCATGCCGGGGAGGTAGAAGTCCTTGGCATTGCCGGTGAACATCGCGAACACCACGCCGAAGACCACACCGAAGACACCGCTGAAGGCGTGCTTGACGGTGTCCTTCATGGCCAGCCGGACCACGACCAGCACGAGGGAGACCGCCAGCGCGGCGATCGCGGAGAGGTGCAGGTCCTTGTCGACCGTGAAGATCGTGACGAAGAGCAGGCCCGGAAGGACCGTCTCGACCATGCCGCGGACTCCGCCGAAGGCCTCGAACAGCGCCGCCTCGGTCACCGCGCGGGCGTCGTCGGGCTGAGTCTGGTCGGTGTCTTCGGTCGGCTTGTCGAGGGACGTCACCGGCTACTCCCGTCCGAGGGGTCGCAGTTCGTATTTCGGGTTGAACAGCACCCGGCGGCCCCGGCTCATCGAGATCCGGCCCGATGCGATGAGCTTGCGCCCCGGTTCTATGCCCACGATGGAGCGCCTGCCGAGCCAGACCACGTCCAGCGCGGCGGAGCCGTCGAACAGCTCGGCCTCCAGGGCCGGGACTCCGGCGCGCGGTCGCAGGGTGACCGTGCGCAAGGTACCAGTAACGGTGACGATCTGCCGGTCCCGACAGTCGCCGATCTTCGTACAGCCGGCCGTCTCGGCGTCCTCGCGCAGCTCCTCGGACTCCAGGTCCTCCTGCGACGAGGAGAGCCGGTCGAGCATGCGCCGGAACCGGCCGGCCGGCTTTTCGGAACGAGGAACAGCAGTCATATCTGAAGCGTACCGGGGACCACCGACAGGACCGTAAGCCCGCTGGTCCCGGGTCGGCGGCCCTACTTCTCGAACCGGTAGCCCATCCCCGGTTCGGTGATGAAGTGCCGGGGGTGCGAGGGGTCCGACTCCAGTTTGCGCCGCAACTGGGCCATGTACACCCGCAGGTAGTTGGTCTCGGTCCCGTACGACGGCCCCCAGACCTCCTGCAGCAGCTGCTTCTGGCCGACCAGCCGGCCGGTGTTGCGGACCAGCACCTCCAGCAGGTGCCACTCGGTCGGGGTGAGCCGCACGTCCCTGCCGCCGCGGTTGACCTTCTTGGCGGCGAGGTCGACGGTGAAGCCCGCGGTCTCGACGGTCGTCAGGTCGTCCTCGCCCGGCCCGGCCGGCTCGGCCCGGCGGACCGCGGCCCGCAGCCGGGCCAGCAACTCGTCCATGCCGAACGGCTTGGTCACGTAGTCGTCGGCGCCCGCGTCCAGCGCCTGGACCTTCTCGTCGGAGGAGTGCCGGGCGGACAGCACCAGGATCGGCACCCGGGTCCAGCCGCGCAGTCCCTTGATCACCTCGACGCCGTCCATGTCGGGCAGACCCAGGTCGAGGACGACGACGTCGGGGTGGCGGGAGGCGGCGAGTTCGAGCGCGGTCGTGCCGTCGGGGGCCGCGTCGACCTCGTACTTGCGCGCCTTGAGGTTGATCACGAGGGCGCGCACGATCTGCGGCTCGTCGTCGACCACGAGCACCCTCGTGGGGGTGCGGGGGGTCCCCCCATTCGGGCTCAGCATAGGGTCTGCCTTTCTGGTTCTGCGCCGCCTGCCCCGGCGGGGAGGGGCTCGGGGCGTGCTCCGGCCGCGCGGAGGGTGAGCACCATGGTGAGCCCGCCCCCCGGCGTGTCCTCCGCGGTGAGGGTGCCGCCCATGGCCTCGGCGAAGCCCCGGGCGACGGCCAGGCCGAGCCCGACACCGGCACCGCGCGGAGCGTCACCGTACCGCTGGAACGGCTCGAAGATACGATCCTTCGCCTCGTCCGGCACGCCCGGTCCACGGTCCACCACGCGCACCTCGACACGGTCGGCGATGGCGCTCGCGGCCACCAGGACGCGCCGCCCGCGCGGGCTGTACTTGACGGCGTTCTCCACCAGGTTGGCCACCGACCGCTCCAGCAGCCCCGGGTCGACGGCGACCATCGGCAGCGTCTCGGGCACGTCCAGCCAGACGCTGTCCTCGGGTACGCCGCCCAGGGCCATCGGTACGACCTCGTCCACGTCGATCTCGCGGATCAGCGGCGTGACCGTACCCGTCTGGAGGCGGGACATGTCGAGCAGGTTGCCGACGAGGTGGTCGAGCCGGTCCGCGCCCTCCTCGATGCCCTCCAGCAGCTCCGCCCGGTCCTCCTCGGACCAGGCCACGTCCTCGGAGCGCAGGGACGACACGGCGGCCTTGATGCCGGCCAGCGGGGTGCGCAGGTCGTGGCTGACGGCGGCCAGCAGCGCGGTGCGGATGCGGTTGCCCTCGGCGAGCGCGCGGGCCCGGTCGGCCTCCTCGCGGAGCCTCCTGCGGTCCAGTACGACGGCGGCCTGGGCGGCGAACGCGGCCAGCACCCGGCGGTCCTCGGCGGGCAGCACCCGGCCGGTGAGCGCGAGCGCCATGTGGTCGCCGACCGGCATGTCGACGTCGGCGTCCTCGGGGCGCTCCAGCGGCGGCCCGAGGCCGGCGCGGCCCGCGCAGGTCCAGGGCGCCACGTCGCTCTCGCGCTCCAGCAGGGCGGCGGACTCCATGGCGAAGGTCTCCCGGACCCGTTCCAGCAGTTCCTCCAGGCTGGTCTCGCCGCGCAGGACGTTCCCGGCGAGGAAGGACAGGATCTCGGACTCGGCGCGCAGCCGGGCGGCCTGGTGGGTGCGCCGGGCGGCGAGGTCGACCACCGAGGCGACCGACATGCCGACCCCGAAGAAGATCGCGATGGCGACGATGTTCTTGGGGTCGGCGACGGTCAGCCGGTGCAGCGGCGGGGTGTAGAAGTAGTTCAGCAGCAGCGAGCCGAAGGCCGCCGAGGCCAGCGCGGGCAGCAGGCCGCCGAGCAGGGCCGCGGCGACGGTGACGGCCAGGAACAGCAGCATGTCGTTGGCGAGGCCGAGGTCGACGGTGTTCAGCAGCACCGCGAGGACCGCCGGGCCGACGAGGCCCACCGCCCAGCCCCAGGCGATCCGGGCCCGCCCGAGCCGGCCGCCGCGGGCCACGGGCAGTCCCCGGCCCTTGGCGACCTCCTCGTGGGTGACGATGTGCACGTCCAGGTCCGGGCCGGAGTCCCGGGCCACCGTGGCGCCGACGCCGGGCCCGAAGACGTACTGCCAGGCCTTGCGGCGCGAGGAGCCGAGCACGATCTGGGTGGCGTTCACCCCGCGCGCGAAGTCGAGCAGGGCGGCCGGGATGTCGTCGCCGACGACGTGGTGGAAGGTGCCGCCGAGGTCCTCCACGAGGGTGCGCTGGACGGCCAGTTCCTTCGGGGAGGCCGAGGTCAGCCCGTCGCTGCGGGCGATGTAGACGGCGAGGACCTCGCCGCCGGCGCCCTTCTCGGCGAGCCGCGCGGCACGCCGGATCAGGGTGCGTCCCTCGGGACCGCCGGTCAGGCCGACCACGATCCGCTCCCGGGAGCCCCATATCTTCGAGACCCGGTGCTCGCTGCGGTACGCGTTCAGGTACTCGTCGACCCGGTCGGCCACCCACAGCAGCGCCAGCTCGCGCAGGGCGGTGAGGTTGCCGGGGCGGAAGTAGTTGGACAGGGCCGCGTCGACCTTGTCCGGCTGGTAGATGTTGCCGTGCGCCATGCGGCGCCGCAGCGCCTCCGGTGACATGTCGACCAGCTCGATCTGGTCGGCCCGGCGGACGACCTCGTCGGGGACGGTCTCGCGCTGGCGCACCCCGGTGATCGACTCCACGACGTCGCCGAGTGACTCCAGGTGCTGGATGTTGACGGTGGAAACCACGTCGATGCCGGTGGCGAGCAGCTCCTCGACGTCCTGCCAGCGCTTGGTGTTGCGGGAGCCGGGGACGTTGACGTGGGCCAGCTCGTCCACGAGGGCCACGGCGGGCCTCCGGCGCAGCACGGCCTCGACGTCCATCTCGCCGAAGACGGCCCCGCGGTGCTCCAGCTGCCGGCGCGGCACCTGCTCCAGGCCGTGCAGCAGCACCTCGGTGCGCGGCCGGCCGTGGTGCTCCACGAACGCGACCACGCAGTCGGTGCCCCGCTCCACCCGGCGGTGCGCCTCGGCGAGCATGGCGTAGGTCTTGCCCACGCCCGGCGCCGCGCCGAGGTAGATCCGAAGCTTGCCGCGTGCCATGGCCCCATTGTCTTCCCGCGCCTGTTGCCTGCGCAGCGTCGACCTTACGGCCGGCGATCACCGTGACCTTGGACGGGAGTGCCGACGGCGGGCAACTTTGACGCGACCCTGACGGGCGGCGCGGCCGACCGGGGCTCAGTGCTCGGTGATCTTGCCGTCGCGCAGCTCCAGCACCCGGTCGGCCAGGTCCAGCAGGGTGTGTCGTGCGTGGCGACCAGGGCGGAGGGGGTCCCCCCGCGCGAGCGAGGCCGAGCGTGGAGGACTGCTCGCTGTGGACGACGGCCCGCAGCAGCTCCATGACGGCGTGCCCGGTCTCGGCGTCGAGCCGGCCGGTCGGCTCGTCGGCGATGAGCAGCGCCGGCCGGTTGGCGAGGGCCCGGGCGATGGCGACCCACTGCTGCCGGCCGCCGGACAGCTCCCCGGGCCGCTGTGCCGCGTGGCCGGCGAGCCCCACGAGGGAGAGCGGCAGCGCGACCCGCTCCTCCCGCTCGCGGGTGGACCGCGCATCAGTACCACCGGTCGGGGTCACGCCCCGTAAGGGGCGCGGGGAACTGCGCGAGCGACCACGGCAGACCCGCACCCGGCAACGGCCGGGCACCCCCGACGGCGCGCACCGCGCAAGGAAACGGGCCGCACCCCTGAGGGGTGCGGCCCGTGTGTCGCTGCCTAAGCCGTCAGCGGACCTCGGTGATCTCGGGCCCCCGCTGCAACTGCCCCATCCCGCCGGAGAAGCGCGAACCCTCCTCCTGCTGGACCCCCTCGGGGACCATCTGCGCGTCGTTGGGCAGCTTCAGGACGATCGGGTCGCGCGGGGCCATCGGACCCTCGCCGCGGACCACGACGGTGTCCCGGAAGATCTGCTCCAGGAGCCCGGCCGCCTGCGGCTGCACCGCGCCCTGGCCGGAGATCACACCGCGCAGGAACCAGCGCGGGCCGTCCACGCCGACGAACCGTACGACCTGGAAGCCACCGGTGCCGTCGGGCAGCTGCACCGGCACCTGGGCGCGCAGCTCCCACCCGAGCGGGCCCTCGACCTCGTCGACGATGCCACCCTGCTGGGTGATGCCGGACGCGATCTCCTCGCGGACCTCGCCCCAGATGCCCTCGCGCTTGGGCGCGGCGAACGCCTGGAGCTGGATGGCGCTGTCGCGCAGCACGACGGTCGCGGCGACGATGGCGTCACCGGCGACCTCGACCCGCAGCTCCATGCCGTCGACGCCCGGCACGAACAGACCGCCGAGGTCCACGCGACCCTCGGCCGGGTCGCGCACCTCGCTGCTGTCCCACGGACCGTCGGGCCGGGGCCCGGGCTCCAGCCGGACGCGCTCGTGCCCGGCCTCCTCCTCGTCCGCCTCGGTGTCGACGCTGTCGACGACCTGCTCGGCCTCGCCGGCCGCGTCCTCGGCGGCACCCTTCTTCTTGCGACGTCCGAACACGTCACTGTCCTTCCCGGTCGGATACGACCGAAGCGTATCGATTCCCACCCGTCGGACCGCCCTCGGCGGCCTGACCGCTTGTGCCGCTCTCGCCGCCCACCGCGGCATGACCGCCGGTGGACCCGAAGCCCCCTTCGGCCCGCGCCGAGCCGGGAAGCTCCGCGACCTCCTGGAAGCGGACCCTCTCGACCTGCTGGACGACCAGTTGGGCAATCCGGTCGAAGCACTCGAACCGCACGCTCTCGCGCGGGTCGAGGTTCACCACGATCACCTTGATCTCCCCACGGTACCCGGCATCCACCGTCCCCGGGGCATTCACGAGGGCGACACCGCAGCGGGCGGCGAGGCCGGAACGCGGATGCACGAAGGCCGCGTACCCCTCGGGCAGGGCGATCGACACCCCCGTGGGCAGGACGGCCCGCTCGCCGGGCTTCAGCTCGCACGCCTCGGTGGTGCGCAGATCGGCTCCGGCGTCCCCGGGATGCTCGTACGCCGGAAGCGGTACGTCCGGGTCGACACGCCGGATCTGCACGTTCAGCGGGTCACGGCTCACGGGTTCACCTCGAAGGCGCGGGCGCGCCGGATCCGGTCGGGGTCGCTCATGGCGGCCTGGATCTCCTCCTCGCGGCCGTGGTCGATGAAGTGGTCGACCTTGACCTCGATGAAGAGGGCGTCGGCGCGCACGGCGAGCGGCCCGTCGGGGCCGCCGAGGCGCCCGGTGGCGGTGGAGTAGATCTTCCGCCCGGCGACGGCCGTGACCTCGGCCTCCAGATACAGCGTGGTGCCGACGGGCACGGGCCGCACGAAGTCCGTCTCCAGCCGCCCGGTGACGGCGATGGTCCGCAGCAGCCAGTTCAGCGAGCCGAGGGTCTCGTCCAGGGCGGTGGCGAGCACTCCCCCGTGCGCGAGGCCGGGGGCGCCCTGGTGGGCGGGCTGCACCGTGAACTCGGCGGTCAGCGAGACGCCCTCGCCGGCACGGGCCTCCAGGTGCAGTCCGTGCGGCTGCCCGGGCCCGCATCCGAAACAGTGTTCGTAGTGGGCGCCGAGAAGCTCCCCGGGCGCGGGCGCGTCGGGGTGCCGTACCGGTGTGCCCGCGTCGGCGGGAGGCTGAAGAGCTGGGGAACTACCACTCACAGCCGCAGACCTTACCCGCCCACCCGTCACCCACCACCGCCCCGCTCGACAGCGCTTCGCGCCGAGCGCCCCGACTCCGGTGGTGTACGGATCCCGTGCCAAGCTTGGCTCCATGCAGCTCTCCGCCAGCCCCTACGAAGAACGCCTCACCGCCCCCCGCTCGTGGTGGCTGATCAGCTTCCTGGTGGGCGTCTCGTTCGCCCTGATCCTGCTGCCCTTCGGCACCCTGCCGCTGCTCGGCGGCCTGGT
The DNA here is from genome assembly GCF_040645015.1 of Streptomyces sp. NPDC046881. Lineage (NCBI taxonomy): Bacteria > Bacillati > Actinomycetota > Actinomycetes > Kitasatosporales > Streptomycetaceae > Streptomyces > Streptomyces sp. NPDC046881. The sequence goes on from NZ_JBEYXJ010000023.1 coordinate 43,734, forward strand.
CGGCGGTACGGCGGCCGCGGCCGTGGTGGCCAGCGCGTACGGTTCCCCGCGCATCCGGGTCGTGGGCGACTCCCTGATCGCGGGCGAGGCGAAGATCCCGGTGGCCGCGCTGGGCGCGGCGGAGGTGCTGGACGCGGAGGAGGCCCGCGCCTGGCGGACGTACAAGGCCGACACCCGCGCCTTCCTGCTGCTGCGCGCCTACATCCCTACGGCGCTGCGGGTGGAGGTCACGGACCCGCAGGACCCGACGCCGTACCTGTACCTGTCGACGCGGGAGCCGGAGCGGCTGGCCGCAGCCATCGAGGCGGCGCGGACGGCGCACGCCTGAGGCCCTACAGCTCGCCGGGCAGCTCGCGCGGCGCGACGGGGTCGGCCGGCTTCTCCAGAGGCGGCAGCTCCGGGAGGGAGTCCCAGGGCACCTGGATCCTGCGCAGGTCGCCCCGGACGCGGGCTGCGAGTCTTCGGGTGTCCCGGCGGTTCATGACCGCCCCGACCGCGGCTCCCACCATGAACGGCATCAGGTTGGGCAGGTTGCGGACCATCCGCTTCATGATCTGCTGGCGCAGTTGGCGCTTCATCCGGCCGCCCAGGGCCGTGTCGTACGTCGACGGCTTCATCACGTCGATCCCGCGCTCCTCCGACCAGGAGGACAGATACGCGGCGGTGCGGTCCCTGAGGCCGCCCGGCGGGCGGACCCCGTAGACCTCGTGCAGTTCGGCGATCAGCTTCAGCTCGATCGCGGCGACCCCGGTGATCTCGGCGGCCAGCTCGGTCGGCATGGCCGGCGGCACCGGCAGCATCGCCGCCGCTCCGACCCCGGCTCCGACCGTGGAGGTGCCGGCCGCCGCGCCCGCCACCAGTCTGTCGGCGATCTCCTCGGGTCCGAGCCCGGGGAACTGCCTGCGCAGGGTCGCGAGGTCGCGTACGGGGATGCGCGGGGCGATCTCGATGATGCGGTCCGCGAGGTACGCCAGCCCCGCGCGGGCCCGGCTGCCGCCCCTGAGGGCGCCTTCCCGGGTCAGTTCCCGGGCCTTCTCGCGGATCGCCGTCGCCCGGCGCCGGGCGACGGGTGCGGGGTGCCGTGCCGGCGCCGGCAGGTCGTCCCGGTCGGGCGCCGGCCCGAGCGAGGCTCCCGCTCCTGATGAGCCCCGCTCGTCGTCACGCGTGCCGTGCGGGCCGTCGACCGGCCCTTGGTCCGCTTTCCACAGGGGGAAGCGGCGCTTCCGAGGAGGGGTCGAGCCGGACATGGCCGACCCGTCCTCAGTCGCAGTCGCGGCAGATCGGCTGACCGTTCTTCTCCCGGGCCAGCTGGCTGCGGTGGTGCACCAGGAAGCAGCTCATGCAGGTGAACTCGTCCTGCTGCTTGGGCAGCACCCGGACGGCCAGCTCCTCGTTGGAGAGGTCGGCGCCGGGCAGTTCGAGGCCCTCGGCGGCCTCGAACTCGTCGACGTCCACCGACGAGGTGGACTTGTCGTTCCGCCTGGCCTTCAGCTCTTCAAGACTGTCCGAGTCGACGTCGTCGTCGGTCTTGCGTGGAGTGTCGTAATCGGTTGCCATATCGCTCTCCCCCTCTGGGTGTCTGCGGTGTCTCCAGCGCACGTAACGCGTGAGAGGCCGGACTTGTGCCCGACCTGAGGCGGAGATTTTGCCTCACATCAAGGTCTGTTACTCAATCGACACCCAACCCGACCCCTCAAGAGTGATCGGCTTGGATGGCGGTGAGGACCGTACACGGTCCGAATGCCGCACCTCAAAGGCGCCTCCCCGTGTACTTCCCGTGATCAAGAGCCCTGAAAACCAGGACTTTCCCGGCTTTCCACCTTCTGTCATGATCACTGTGCGTACATGGCCGGAATTCCGCCCGTGTGATCGATCACACAGGAAGAACCCCGACTCGCGGTCAAAAATTTCCGCGTAAAGCGAACATCCTCCGCGTGTGTCGTTTTCGGTCACACCGGGAAGGTGACGCGCATCACCAGACCACCGCCCTCGCGGGGCTCGGCCAGGATGTGTCCGCCGTGCGCCCGGGCCACGGACCGGACGATCGACAGACCGAGACCCACCCCCTTGTCACTGCCGGTGCGCTCGGTACGCAGCCGCCGGAACGGCTCGAAGAGGTTGTCGATCTCGTACGCCGGGACCACCGGTCCCGTGTTCGTGACCGTGAGCACCGCCTGCCCGTGCCGGATCTCGGTGGTCACCTCGACCCAGCCCTTCTCCGGAACGTTGTACCGCACGGCGTTCTGGACGAGGTTCAGCGCGATCCTCTCCAGCAGCACGCCGTTGCCCTGCACCACGGCCGGCTTGCGCTCACCGCGGATCGAGACACCCTTGGCCTCCGCCTCGGCGTGCACCTGGTCGATGGCCTGCGTGGCGACCTCGGCCAGGTCGACCGGCTTGCGCTCGACGATCTGGTTGTCACTGCGGGCGAGCAGCAGCAGCCCCTCGACCAGCTGTTCACTGCGCTCGTTGGTGGCGAGCAGCGTCTTGCCGAGCTGCTGGAGTTCCACCGGCGCGTTCGGATCCGACAGGTGCACCTCGAGGAGCGTTCTGTTGATCGCGAGCGGGGTGCGCAGCTCGTGCGAGGCGTTGCCGACGAAGCGCTGCTGGGCGGTGAAGGCCCGCTGCAGCCGCTCCAGCATGTCGTCGAAGGTGTCCGCCAGCTCCTTCAGCTCGTCGTCCGGGCCGTCCAGCTCGATCCGGCGGGACAGGTCCGAGCCGGCCACCTGGCGGGCGGTGCGGGTGATCCGGCCGAGCGGGGACAGCACGCGGCCGGCCATCGCGTAGCCGAACGCGAAGGCGATCACGGCGAGGCCCAGCAGAGCCAGCAGGGAGCGGCTCAGCAGGTTGTCCAGGGCCCCCTGGCGCTGCTGGTCCACACAGTGGGCGATCGCGTCGTTGAAGTCCGACAGCGGCACCGGACCGGAGTTGATCGCGGTGACCGCGGGGCAGTTGTCGCTGGTGACCTTGATCGCCGAACCGCTGACGATCTTGAACAGCGGCTGGTTGCCGGTGCTGATGGCCTGGGCGGCGAGCAGGTAGATGATCGACAGCAGCAGGATGCCGGCGATCAGGAACATGCCGCCGTACAGCAGCGTCAGCCGTATGCGGATGGTCGGGCGCAGCCAGGGGAAGGGCGGCTGCGGCCTCCTGGGGTCCCAGGTGGGCTTCGGGGGAGCCTGGGGCGGGGCGGGTGTCGTGGCCACGGGGGATCAGATCCGGTAGCCGGAGCCGGGGACGGTGACGATGACGGGCGGCTCGCCCAGCTTGCGGCGCAGGGTCATCACCGTCACCCGCACCACGTTGGTGAAGGGGTCGGTGTTCTCGTCCCAGGCCTTCTCCAGCAGCTGCTCCGCCGAGACCACGGCCCCCTCGCTGCGCATGAGCACCTCCAGCACCGCGAACTCCTTGGGGGCGAGCTGGACCTCCTTGCCGTCCCGGAAGACCTCGCGGCGGTTGGGGTCGAGCTTGATGCCGGCGCGCTCCAGGACCGGCGGCAGGGGCACGCTGGTGCGGCGGCCGAGGGCGCGCACCCGGGCGATCAGCTCGCTGAAGGCGAACGGCTTGGGCAGATAGTCGTCGGCGCCGATCTCCAGGCCCTCGACGCGGTCGCTGACGTCACCGGAGGCGGTGAGCATCAGCACGCGCGTGGGCATGCCCAGTTCGACGATCCTGCGGCACACGTCGTCGCCGTGCACGAGCGGGAGGTCGCGGTCGAGGACGACCACGTCGTAGTCGTTGACGCCGATGCGTTCCAGGGCGGCCGCACCGTCGTACACGACGTCGACGGCCATGGCCTCCCGGCGCAGTCCGGTGGCCACCGCATCGGCGAGCAGTTGCTCGTCCTCGACGACGAGTACGCGCACGTCGCTTGTCCTTCCTCATGTCCACCCGCGTAGCGCGCGTGGGCGCGTGCGGGCAGGGATGTCCGTGGGTGTGACCCCCATCCTGCCCTTTTCGGCCATAAGTCGGCTGTAAGGCGGGGTCCGGGCCGGGGGAAGGGGTGCCGGGGCGGGAATACGCGAAATTCTGCGCCGGTTGAGGTTTCCGCGGAAGGGAGCGGGGGGAGGACGGCTTTACACCCCGCGATCACGCTCTGCATGTGCCGCAGCACCATGCGGTACCACGCCATCCGCTTGGCAGAGCGGGCGTGGGTGTCCGGCACCGTCGCCGCCCGGCCGGGCAGCGCTGGGCACCTGCGAGAGACGTGATCGCCCCTTCCTACGGCACACCCCCGTGCCACCGACCCACGACCCTGGACGAGGGGGCGCAGCATGGACGCTTTCACCGCAGGACTTCTGCAGCGCATAAGGGCGACCGAGACCGACCTGTCGCGGGCTCGTGACGAGGGCGACGACTTCCTCGTCGAGGTGGAGCAGGCAGAGCTCGACGACCTGCGACGCCTCGCCGCCGAACACGGTGTGGAGGTCGGCGCGTCACGCGTCTGATCGGCCCGTAAGCGCACGAACGCACGAAGGGACCCCGGCGAATCCAGCGCCGGGGTCCCTGTGCGTGCGGCCGCCGGTGCCCCGGTCAGTCGTGCCAGGCGCCGAAGTCCTCCAGCAGCCGCTGGAGGGGCTCGAACACCCCGGGCGTCCCCGCCACGGTCAGGTCCCCCGAGGGGCGCTCTCCGGGCCGCCCGCCGGTCAGCGCGCCCGCCTCCCGGGCGATCAGGTCCCCGGCCGCGACGTCCCACGCGTGCAGACCCCGCTCGTAGTACCCGTCGAGCCGGCCGCAGGCCACGTCGCACAGGTCGACCGCCGCCGAGCCGCTGCGCCGGATGTCCCGCAGCAGCGGGACGAGCCGGGCGGCCACCCCGGCCTGGTGGGTGCGGACCTCGGTGACGTAGTTGAATCCGGTGGAGACCAGGGCCTGGTCCAGCGGGGGCGCGGGACGGCAGGCGAGCGCCCGCTCGCCCTCCCATGCGCCGGTCGCCCACGCGCCACCACCGCGCACGGCGTGGTACGTCTCGCCGCGCATCGGGGCGGCGACCACTCCGACGACGGTCTCGCCGTCCTGTTCGGCGGCGACCGACACCGCCCAGGTCGGCAGTCCGTACAGGTAGTTGACGGTGCCGTCGAGCGGGTCGATCACCCAGCGGATGCCGCTCGTGCCCTCGACGGAGGCGCCCTCCTCGCCGAGGAAGCCGTCGTGCGGGCGCCGCCCGGAGATCAGGTCGGTGATCAGCTTCTCCGCCGCGATGTCCATCTCGGTGACGACGTCGATGGGGCTGGACTTCGTCCTGGCCACGGCCAGGTCGGCGGGGCGGCCGTCGCGCAGCAGCGCGCCGGCGCGGCCGGCGGCCTCCCGGGCGAGGGCGAGCAGGTCCCGGTGCAGGGCGTCGGTCACGGGTCTCCTCACGCGTAGGGGCTGTCGGCACCGGCGGCGGCCGGGCGGGGCGCACGGGCGGGGCAGCAGCCGACCGGGCAGAGGTTGTGGCTCGGGCCCAGCGCGCCCAGGGCGCACGGGGTGACCTCCTGGCCGCGCTCCACGGCGGCCCGCTCGACGACCAGCTCGCGGACGGCCGCGGCGAACCGCGGGTCGGCACCCACGGTGGCCGAGCGGCGCACCGGCAGGCCCAGCTCCTCGGCCTTGGCCTTCGCCTCGGTGTCGAGGTCGTAGAGGACCTCCATGTGGTCGGAGACGAAGCCGATGGGGGCCATGACCACGGCGGGCACGCCGGCCGCGTGCCGCTCCTCCAGGTGGTCGCAGATGTCGGGCTCCAGCCACGGGATGTGCGGGGCGCCGGAGCGGGACTGGTAGACGAGCCGCCAGGGGTGGTCGACGCCGGTGCGCTCGCGGACGGCGTCGGCGATCAGCCGGGCCACGTCCAGGTGCTGCTCGACGTAGGCACCGCCCTCGCCGTGGGCCTCGACCGGGCCGGAGGTGTCGGCCGCGGAGGTCGGGATGGAGTGGGTGGTGAAGGCCAGGTGGGCGCCCGGGCGGACGTCCTCGGGGAGGTCCTCCAGGGCCCGCAGCACGCCGTCGGTCATGGGCTCGACGAAGCCGGGGTGGTTGAAGTAGTGCCGCAGCTTGTCGATCCGCGGCAGCTCCAGGCCCTCGGCCTCCAGGGCGGCCAGCGCGTCGGCGAGGTTCTCCCGGTACTGGCGGCAGCCCGAGTAGGAGGCGTAGGCGCTGGTGGTGAGGACGAGGACGCGGCGGCGGCCGTCGGCGACCATCTCGCGCAGGGTGTCGGTCAGGTACGGCGCCCAGTTGCGGTTGCCCCAGTAGACCGGCAGGTTCAGCCCGTGGTCGGCGAAGTCCTTGCGCAGGGCGTCCAGCAGGGCGCGGTTCTGGTCGTTGATGGGGCTGACCCCGCCGAACAGGAAGTAGTGCTGCCCGACTTCCTTGAGGCGTTCCTTGGGGATGCCGCGCCCCCGCGTGACGTTCTCCAGGAACGGGACCACGTCGTCCGGGCCTTCGGGGCCGCCGAAGGAGAGCAGGAGGAGGGCGTCGTACGGGGTGGCATCGAGCGCGTCTGGCATGAGTCGATCCTGCCACCCGGCACCGACAGCGCGGAAACAGCGGGGCGAGGAATCGGATTCCAGATGGTTCATACCGGTTTCTTCGGGTGTCGCACCGGGTGCAATTAGGGTGCCCTAACTCGTAAGCTGTATCAGCCGCAATCGCGCCTTACCGAGTCGCTCCGGAGACCACGTGCCCAGCCCCTACAGAGCCCTGTTCGCCGAGCCGGGCACCAAGGCCTTCTCCGCCGCGGGACTCATCGGCCGGATGCCGCTGTCGATGATGGGCATCGGCGTGGTCACGATGGTCTCCCAGCTCACCGGGCGGTACGGCCTCGCGGGCGCCCTGTCGGCCGCCATGGCGCTGTCCGCCGCCGCGGTGGGCCCGCAGATCTCCCGGCTCGTGGACCGGCACGGGCAGCGCCGGGTGCTGCGCCCCGCGACCCTGGTGGCGCTGGCCGCGGCGGCCGGGCTGCTGCTCGCCGCCCACCTGCGGGGGCCGGACTGGGTGCTGTTCGTCTGCGCGGCCGGCATCGGCACGGTGCCGAGTCTGGGCGCGATGATCCGGGCCCGCTGGGCGGCGCTGTACCGGGGCACCCCGAAGCTGCACACCGCCTACTCGTTCGAGTCGGTCGTGGACGAGGTCTGCTTCATCTTCGGGCCGATCATCTCCATCGGCCTGTCCACGGCCTGGTTCCCGGAGGCGGGTCCGCTGCTGGCCGCCTGCTTCCTAGCGGCCGGCGTCTTCTGGCTGACCGCCCAGCGCGCCACCGAGCCCGCGCCGCACCCGCGCGAGCGGCACGGCGGCGGCAGCGCCCTGCGCGCGCGGGGACTCCAGGTGCTGGTGGCCACCTTCATGGCGACCGGCGCGATCTTCGGTGCCGTGGACGTGGTCACCGTCGCCTTCGCCGACGAGCGCGGCCACAAGGGCGCCGCAAGCGTGGTCCTGGCGCTGTACGCGGCCGGCTCCTGCGTGGCCGGCGTGGTCTTCGGACTGCTGCGCTTCAGCGGTGCGCCGGAACGCCGTTGGCTGCTGGGCGTGGCGGGGATGGCCGTGAGTATGATCCCCCTCCTACTGGTCGGAAACCTGCCGCTTCTGGCCGTGGCGCTGTTCGTTGCGGGGCTGTCCATCGCACCGACGATGATCACGACGATGTCCCTCATCGAAGAGCACGTACCGCGCGCGCAGCTCACCGAAGGCATGACCTGGGTGAGCACCGGCCTCGCCGTCGGCATCGCGGCCGGCTCCTCCGTGGCCGGCTGGGTGATCGACGCGGCCGGAGCACGGGCCGGGTACGGGGTTCCGGCCGTGTCCGGAGCCGTCGCGGTCGCGGTCGGTTTCCTCGGGTACCGCCGGCTGCGCAGGCCGGCCGCGGGTCGGGGAGGCACCGTTGAGCAGCACAGCGAGCGGGAAGAACGGCACCTGGCGTAACTGGGGCGGGAACGTCTCCGCCCGGCCCGCCCGGCAGGTCGCGCCGGCCTCGGTGGAGGAGCTGGCCGCGGCGGTGCGCCGGGCGCGGGAGGACGGCCTGACGGTGAAGGCGGTCGGGACCGGGCACTCCTTCACCTCGATCGCCGCCACCGACGGCGTGTTGATACGCCCTCACCTGTTGACCGGTATACGCACCATCGACCGGGCGTCCATGACGGTCACGGTGGAGGCGGGCACCCCGCTCAAGAGACTCAACGCCGCCCTCGCGCGCGAGGGCCTCTCGCTCACCAACATGGGCGACATCATGGAGCAGACCGTCTCGGGGGCCACCAGCACCGGCACGCACGGCACGGGCCGCACGTCCGCCTCCATCGCCGCGCAGATCAAGGGCCTGGAACTCGTCACGGCCGACGGCTCGCTGCTCACCTGCTCCGAGAAGGAGAACCCGGAGGTGTTCGCCGCGGCCCGCATCGGCCTCGGCGCCCTGGGGATCGTCACCGCCCTCACCTTCGCCGTGGAGCCGCTCTTCCTGCTCACCGCGCGCGAGGAGCCCATGCCCTTCGAGCGGGTCCTCGCCGAGTTCGACCAACTGTGGGCCGAGAACGAGCACTTCGAGTTCTACTGGTTCCCGCACACCGGCAGCACCAACACCAAGCGCAACAACCGCAGCGCCGGCCCCGCGCAGCCGGTGGGGCAGGTCGCCGGATGGTTCGAGGACGAGTTCCTCTCCAACGGCGTCTTCCAGGTGGCCCAGTGGGTCGGCCGGGCGGCCCCCGCGACCGTTCCGGCGATCGCGCGCCTGTCCAGCAGGGCCCTGTCCGCGCGCACGTACACGGACATCCCGTACAAGGTCTTCACCTCGCCGCGCCGGGTGCGCTTCGTGGAGATGGAGTACGCCGTCCCGCGCGCGGCGCTCGTCGCCACGCTGCGCGAACTGAAGGCCATGGTCGACCGCTCCGGTCTGCGGGTCGGCTTCCCGGTCGAGGTGCGCACCGCCCCGGCCGACGACATCACCCTGTCCACCGCCTCCGGCCGGGACAGCGCCTACATCGCCGTGCACATGTTCCGGGGCACGCCCTATCAGGCGTACTTCACCGCCGCCGAGCGCATCTTCACCGCGCACGAGGGGCGCCCGCACTGGGGCAAGGTGCACACGCGGGACGCCGAGTACTTCGCCCGGGCGTACCCGCGCTTCGGCGAGTTCACCGCACTGCGGGACCGTCTGGACCCGGACCGGGTGTTCCAGAACGCCTACCTGCGGAGGGTGCTGGGGGCGTAGGCGGGCGAAACCTTTGGTTCCGTTTCTGGTGATTGCGTGAAGTCGGCCACGTTCATGATCGGTAAAACCGGTTGCGGAGGGCCAAGTCCCCGCCCTTGCCAGAAGTTGGGCGGCGCGCCGATCCACGCACGTGGTCCGAATGGAGTACTGTTGCGAGCCCTGGGTCCGGTCTCCCACCAGGGTGCCCGCGACCTTGCAGGATCGCCGGGAGGGGGCTAGTTGCACAGGGTGACGGAGTTGGTCACTTAGCGTTGCGAACAGGTAACCGTGCCATAACGGCGGTCCCGGGCCCGCGCCCGACACGCCGGGCAACTCGGCAAGGTTGTGGCAGGCTGCACCCGGGCAGGCCACACTCGACTAGCGGAAGCAGCGACGCACGTGACGTCGGCAGGCACCACCCGGGAGGTCCCCATGCCCGAACTGCGTGTCGTGGCCGTCTCGAATGACGGCACACGGCTGGTGCTGAAGGCTGCCGACTCTACGGAGTACACGCTTCCGATCGACGAACGCCTGCGCGCCGCCGTGCGCGGCGACCGTCCCCGTCTCGGCCAGATCGAGATCGAGGTCGAGAGCCATCTCCGCCCGCGTGACATCCAGGCGCGGATACGGGCCGGTGCCACCGCGGAAGAGGTCGCCCAGCTCGCCGGCATCCCCGTCGACCGGGTACGGCGGTTCGAGGGCCCGGTGCTCGCCGAGCGCGCCTTCATGGCCGAGCGGGCCCGCAAGACCCCGGTCCGCCGCCCCGGCGAGAACTCCGGCCCGCTGCTCGGCGAGACCGTGCAGGAGCGGCTGCTGCTGCGCGGCGCCGAGAAGGACACCGTGCAGTGGGACTCCTGGCGCCGCGACGACGGCACCTGGGAGGTGCTCCTCGTCTACCGGGTCGCGGGCGAACCGCACTCGGCGAGCTGGACGTACGACCCGCCCCGGCGGCTCGTGCAGGCCGTGGACGAGGAGGCGCGCTCGCTGATCGGCGAGTCCGACGACCTCGCCGTGCCGGAGCCGAGCTTCCCGTTCGTCCCGCGCATCGCCCGGCTGCCGCGCGAGCGCTCGATGGACCGCGCGCTCGAACGGGTCGACCGCGACCGGCCCGGCCTGCCCGCGCAGTCGTCGGAACCGGACGAGGACGGCACGAGTGAGCGCGACTCGCTGACCAGCCTGTTGGAGGCCGTACCGAGCTTCCGGGGCGACCTGGTGGTCCCGGAACGACCGGCGGAGCCCTCGGAGGACCCCGACGACGAGCCCGCCGCCGAGGAGCCGCCGGCGCCGGCCGCGTCCGCCGGCTCCGCCTACGCGGACGTCCTCATGCCGCGCTCCGTCAGCAGCCACCGCGACCGGCTCGTCGGCGCGACCGACCGGCAGGCCGAGGCCGACGGCGTCCGCCCCGGCCGCCGGGCCGCCGTGCCGAGCTGGGACGAGATCGTGTTCGGCACCCGCCGCAAGAAGCAGGAGTAGGCCGCCGTACGGATACGGGAGGGGGCACGCGCGCGTGCCCCCTCTTCGGACCGTCCGCTACTGCGGATCCGCCCCCACGGCCACCGGTCGCGCCGGGTCCGAGGACCACTCCGACCACGAACCCACGTACAGGGCCGCCGGGATGCCCGCCACCGCCAGCGCGAGCACCTCGTGGGCGGCGGAGACGCCCGAACCGCAGTACACGCCCACCTCGGTGTCCTCGGACACCCCCAGGGCCTTGAAACGGTCCCTCAGCTCCGCCGCGGGCAGGAAGCGGCCGTCGGGGCCCACGTTCTCCGTCGTCGGCGCCGACACCGCGCCCGGGATATGGCCGCCGACCCGGTCGATCGGCTCCACCTCACCGCGGTACCGCTCCCCCGCGCGGGCGTCGAGCAGCACACCCGTACGGGCCAGCGCCGCGGCGTCGTCCGCGTCCAGCAGGCCGGTCCCGGGCGCCGGTGCGAAGTCGCCCTCGGCCGGCTCCGGAGTCTGCACGGACAGCTCGCCCCGCCAGGACGGCAACCCGCCGTCGAGCACCCGCACGTCCGGGTGACCCGTCCAGCGCAGCAGCCACCACGCGCGCGCGGCGGCCCAGCCCTGCCCGCCGTCGTACACGACGACCGGCCGCCCCGCCGACACGCCGGCGCGGCGCATCGCCGCACCGAACTCCGCCAGGTCGGGCAGCGGATGCCGGCCCCGCGCGCCGGGCGCGGCGGCCAGCTCCCGGTCCAGGTCGACGAAGACCGCGCCGGGGATGTGCCCGGCCGCGTACGCGGCCCGGCCGTCGAAGGCCGGCGCGCCCGCCGCCTTCGCCACGCTCAGCTGCCAGCGCACGTCCAGCAGCGTGGGCGGGTTGTCCCCGGTCAGCTCGTGTGCAAGATCGGATGCGGTGATGATGGCTGTCATGGCGTCCATCCATACGCCAGGGGTGGCCGCGGCGTCCAGGTCCGGCTACTCTGCTCGGCCGGACACGCTCGATCACCGGGCGTACTGGACCGAGCACGGGCTGTACATCCGACGGGCACCCGTCGGCCATCGTCAGGAAGCGGCGAAAGACGGCAGATCGGGCATCCTCCCGGAGTGACGGCCGAGTGGCGCGGTACGGCCCCGCGGCACCGCCGGAGGATGCGGGCACCGGCACGGGCGTACGCGCCGGCGGCGTGGACACCCCTTCCGGGGAGCGGAAGCGACACGGCCACCGCGAGGGGCCGGGGAGAGAGTGATCGATGACCGAGGCACGGGAGTCGGCCGGTCCGCACGCGCGGCGCGCGCCCGGCACGCCCAACTGGGTGAGCCTGATGGTGCACGGGCTGGACGCCACCGAGGAGTTCTACGGTGAGCTGTTCGGCTGGGAGTTCCGGCCGGGCCCGCAGCAGCTCGGCCCGTACGTGCGGGCGCTGCTGGACGGGCGGGAGGTGGCGGGCATGGGCCAGCTGCCGCCGGACCGCCGGCTGCCGGTCGCCTGGACGCCGTACCTCGCCTCGGACGACGTGGACCGGACCGCCGACACGGTACGGCTGTGCGGCGGCACGGTGGCCGTCGGCCCGCTCGACGCCGCCGAGGCCGGGCGGATGGCGATCGCCGCCGATCCCTCCGGTGCGGTGTTCGGGATCTGGCAGGGCTCCGCGCACTTCGGCACGGCGATCAGCGGCGTGCCCGGCACGCCCGTCTGGAACGAACTGGTCACCTTCGAGACGGAGAGCGTCGCCAAGTTCTACACGAGCGTGTTCGGTTACGAGGAGGAGCCGGTGGTCTCCGCCGACTTCGACTACCTGACCCTGCGCCTGGACGGCCGGCCGGTGGCCGGGCTCCACGGTGTGGGCCACGTCCTGCCCCGGGACCGGGGGCCGTACTGGCGGACGTACTTCGAGGTCGCCGACATCGGTGCGACGCTGCGGCAGGTCACCGGGCTGGGCGGGCGGATCCTCCGGCCGGCCCACGACAGCCCGCACGGGCGGGTGGCGACGGTGGCGGACCCGGAGGGCGCCGAGTTCTCGGTGGTCCAGGACCCGCGCTGAGAGGCCTCTAGGAGGCCGGGACGGGCAGGACGTCCGGGGACAGGGCCGCCGCACGGGCCGACGCGGCGGTCATCCGGCGCCGGTGGTGGCGGCGGCACAGCACCTCGTAGCCGATCTCGCCCGCGGACTGGTTGACGTCGCCGACGACCACCTGGGCGCCCTCGACCACCATCTCACCGCCTATCGTGCGGGCGTTGTGCGTGGCCCGGGCGCCGCACCAGCACAGCGCCTCCACCTGGAGCACCTCGATCCGGTCGGCCAGCTCCACCAGCCGCTGCGAGCCCGGGAACAGCTTGGAGCGGAAGTCGGTGGTGATGCCGAAGGCGAACACGTCCAGACCGAGATCGTCCACCACGCGCGCGAGCTGGTCGATCTGCTCGGGCGCGAGGAACTGCGCCTCGTCCGCGATCACGTAGTCGGCCCGGCCGCCCTGCGACAGGTGGTCCACGAGGTAGGCGTACAGGTCCTGGCCGTCCTCGACCTCCACCGCGTCGGTGACCAGGCCCAGCCGGGAGGACAGCTTGCCCTCGCCCGCCCGGTCGTCCCGGGTGAAGATCATGCCGGCCAGTCCGCGCGCGGAGCGGTTGTGCTCGATCTGCAGAGCCAGCGTCGACTTCCCGCAGTCCATCGTTCCGGAGAAGAACACCAGCTCGGGCATGAGGGGTTGAGCACCTTTCGGTGAGTCGTCGGGAGGGTGGAGCGCTTCAGGAGCGTACTTCGAGCAGCGGGACGAGCTGCTCGGCAGGGGTCATCGAGCCGTGGTTGCCGACCAGCGCCGACTCCTTGGGCTCCCGCTCGGAGGCGATGATCAGGACGTCGTCGTGCGCGGCGGCGATCACGTCCCCGATCCGCGGGTACACGCGCTCGTCGACCTGCGGGCCGAACCAGCCGGCCGCGATCGCCTCGTCCCGCGAGGCCACCCAGAACTGCTCGCCGAGCACCTCGCGCCAGACGGTCAGGACGTCGCTCTCGGCGCCGGGGACCGCGTACACGTGCCGGGCCCGGCCCTCGCCGCCCAGCAGGGCCACGCCGGCGCGCAGCTCCCAGTCCTCGTCGAAGTCGATGCGGTGCTGCTCGTCGAACGGCACGTCGACCATGCCGTGGTCGGCGGTGACGTAGAGGGCGCTGCGCGGGGGCAGCTGCTCGGCGAGGCGCTGGACGAGCCGGTCGACGGTCATGAGCTGGCCGCGCCAGGTGTCGGAGGCGACGCCGTAGCGGTGCCCGGCGCCGTCCAGCTCCGAGTAGTACGTGTACACCAGCGAGCGGTCCCCGGCGGCCAGTTGCTCGGCCGCCAGGTCCATGCGGTCCTCGCCGGTGAGCCGGCCGTGGAAGCCGCCGCCGCTGAGCGCGACCTTGGTGAGCGGGGTGTGCTCGAAGGCGGGTGAGGAGACCTGCGCGGCGTGCACACCGGCCTCGTGGGCCAGCTGGAAGACGGTGGGGTACGGCTGCCAGGGGCGCGGTTCCGTGTACGGCTGCCAGCGCAGCTGGTTCATCAGCTCGCCCGTGCCCGGGTTGCGCACGGTGTACCCGGGCAGGCCGTGCAGGCCGGGCGGCAGGCCGGTGCCGACGGAGGCGAGGGAGGTCGCGGTGGTCGCCGGGTAGCCGGCGGTGAGCGGGCGGCCGGTGCCGCCGCGCGAGCTGCCGAGCAGGGAGGTGAGGAAGGGAGCCTCGTCCGGGTGGGCTCTGAGCTGCTCCCAGCCGAGCCCGTCGATCAGGAACACGCAGACCCGGTCGGTGGCGGTCAGTTCCCCGATCGTGGCGGTGAGGCCGGGCACGCCCATGCCGGCGGCCAGGGTGGGCAGCAGGTCGGCCAGGGAGCCGGTGCCGTACTCGGGCAGCGGTGCGGTGTCCAGGGCGAGGGGTTCCGGGTGGTCCCAGGCGGAGAGCTGGGACATCAGCGCGTGAGGTCCGCGGTCGCCTCCGAGATGGCCTGCGCGAAGGCGAGCGCCTGGCGCACCGTCTCCGGGCCGTCCCCGGCCTCGCTGACGCGCAGGCTGAGGTCGTCCGCCGTGGAGCTGCCCGTGTAGCCGTGGTCGGCGTCGCAGTTGGGGTCGCCGCAGGCGGCGGGCTCCAGGTCGATACGGCTGACCGCACCCCAGCCGATGGTCAGCACGACCTCGCGGGGCAGCGTGCCCGGCGTGTACTGCTCCGGGTTCGCGACGACCCGGCTGACCACGACCGAGGAGATCCGGTCGAGCTTCACGGACTCGGTGGAGGTGGTGGCGTACGGCGTCGGGGACGTGCTGTCGGCGGCCTGCTCGTCGGTGTGGCTGACGATGAAGCGGTTGCCGGTGAGGACCAGCACGGTGACGTGCCGGCGCACCTCGTTCTGGTCGAACGTGGTCTCCTGGTGGACCAGGTACGACCGGACGGGCTCGCCGCCCACCGCGGCCTCCACCGCCTCGGCCACGAGGGCCGGGTAGTAGCCGCTGCGCTCGATCGCCGCGCGCAGCCCCTGGGTCGTCGTACTGGTCTTGGCCATGGCGTCCATCCTAATCCGTGGGCAGGGGCGGTCCGGGCCAGTCGCGTGGACCGGGGGCGGCCTCCGTGTCCGCGCGCGGGGGCCTGCGCACGAGTCCCGGGCGGATGGCCAACGCTTCGGCGGCTACCAGGCAGGAGACGGCCTCCCGGCCGCCGGCATCCGCCTCGAACGCGACGACGAGGGGCGCGGCCTCCCCCAGGACCCGGGCGAGACGTGCCGTCTCCCGGGGGGTGGGCGGGCGGAAGACGGGGTCCTGGAAGGCCGGCGGGCAGGAGACGAACAGCGGGGCGGTGAAGATCACTTCGAGGCCGTGGTGGTGGGTGAGGTCGTACCCGGCGGCCAGGCGCAGCTGCCCCACGTCGCAGGCGGTGATCTCCCAGTCCCACCAGCTGCCCTCGGGCAGCTTCCGTCCGACGATCTCCATGGCTCCCCCCTCCCCCGGGCCCGCTCAGTAGGCCGGCAGGGTCCGCGGGCCCAGGTCGTCGCGGGCGGGGGGCGGTGCGAGCCGCACCGTGGCGCCGAGCACGCTGACCCCGTGCGGGGCGACGACGACCGGCTCCAGGGTGACCGCGACCACCTCCGGGTGGTCGTCGACCAGCCGGGACACCCGCAGCAGCAGTTCCTCCAGGGCCGGGGTGTCCACCGGGGTGGAGCCGCGCCAGCCGAACAGCAGCGGGGCCGTCCGGATCGACCGCACCAGCGAGGACGCCTCCCGGTCGGTGACCGGGACCAGCCGGTGGGCCATGTCGCCGAGCAGCTGGGAGGCGGCACCGGCCAGGCCGAAGGACAGCACCGCGCCGGCCGCCGGATCGATCACCGCACGGACGACCGTGTCGACCCCGCGCGGTGCCATGCCCTGCACCACCGGCCGCAGCTCCTCCGGCTGCCCGAACAGCTCGGTCAACTCGGCGTACGCCCGTAGCAGTTGTTCCTCGTCGGCGAGGTCCAGGCGGACTCCGCCCAGGTCGGCGCGGTGCCTCAGGTGCGGGGCGGTGGCCTTGAGGGCGACCGGGTAGCCGAGCGCGCGGGCGGCCTCGACGGCGGCCCCCGGCGTGGGCGCGGGCAGGGCGCGGCGCACGGGGATGCCGTACTTGCCGAGCAGCTCGCAGGTCTCCGCGTCGGAGATGGTGAGCCCCTGCCCGCGCGTGAGCAGCTCGCCGATCAGCCGCGCGGCCCCCTTCTCGTCGATGTCGTCGTACTCCGGCACCTTCCCGGGGTCGGCCGCCTCCCGCCGCCACCCGGCGTACTTCACAGCTTCGGCTAGGGCCCGGACGGCGCGTTCGGCGGCGGGGTAGGCGGGGATGAGGTGGGTGCCTTCGGGAGGGGTGGTGAGGGGGGCGGGGGCGGCCGCGCCCGCGGGGCCCGGCGCCCTGTCGCCGGCTCCGGGCGCGGTGCTCGCCGCGGCGGACAGGGCCTCGGCCAGCCCGCCGAGCTCCACGTGCACCACCAGCACCGGTTTCCCCGGCACGGCGGCCGCGGCCGACCGCAGCGCCTCCGCCAGTTCGGCGTCGCCCGGGGAGCCCTCCCCGATCGCGGGGATCGCCGTGACGACGACGGCGTCGTTCGTGCCGTCGGCCAGCGCGGCGGCGAGCGCCCGGTGGAAGTCCTCCGCGGTCGCCCCGGTCGTCAGGTCCACGGGCCGGGCCGGCCGCAGCCCCTCGGCCAGACACCGGTCGTACGTCAGCACGCCCAGCGACTCGGAGTTGCCGAGGATGGCCACGCGCGGGCCCGCGGGCAGCGGCTGGCGCGCGAGCAGCAGTCCCGCGTCGACCAGTTCGGTGATCGTGTCGACCCGGATCACGCCGGCCTGCCTGAGCAGCGCGGAGACGGTCGCGTGCGGCAGCCGGGTGGCCCTGACCGCGTGGCCCTGCGGTGCCGTGCCGGTCCCCTGGACCACCACGAGGGGCTTGGCCGCCGCCGTCCGCCGGGCGAGGCGGGTGAACTTGCGGGGGTTGCCGATGGACTCCAGGTACATGAGGACGACGTCGGTCTCGGGGTCGTCGTACCAGTACTGCAGGACGTCGTTGCCGGAGACGTCGGCGCGGTTGCCCGCGGAGACGAAGGTGGAGACGCCGGTGACCCCCGTGACGCCTCCGCCGCGCCGGTGCAGCCGGGACAGCAGGGCGATGCCGATGGCGCCGGACTGGGCGAACATGCCGATGCGGCCGGGGCGGGGCATCTCGGGGGCGAGCGAGGCGTTCAGCCGGACGTCCGGGGCGGTGTTGATGAGCCCGAAGGCGTTCGGGCCGATGATCCGCATGCCGTACGCGCGCGCGGCGCGGACCAGGGCCCGCTGCCGTTCACGCCCCTCGGGGCCGCTCTCGGCGTACCCGGCGGAGAGCACGACCAGCCCCTGGACGCCGTGTTCGCCGCACTCGGCGACCACGGCGGGCACCTGCTCCGCCGGTACGGCGACGACGGCGAGGTCCACGGGCCCGCCGATGTCCCGCACCGAGCGGTGCGCGGGCACCCCGTCGACCTCCTTGAGGTCCTCCGGGAAGAGCTGGTTCACGGCGTACAGACCGCCGGTGTAGCCCGCGTCGCGGATGTTGCCGAGGACGCTGCGGCCCACCCCGCCGGGGGCGCGCCCGACGCCGACGACCGCGACCGAGCCGGGCGCGAGGAGCCGTCGTACCGAGCGGGCCTCGGCGCGCTGCTCCCGCGCGCGCTGCACGGCGAGGGAGCGGTCGGTGGGTTCGAGGTCGAACTCCAGGCGGACGACGCCGTCCTCGAAGCTGCGCTTCTGGGTGTAGCCGGCGTCCGTGAACACCTTGATCATCTTGGTGTTGGCCGGCAGCACCTCGGCGGCGAAGCGGCGGATGTCCCGCTCGCGCGCGACGGCGGCGATGTGCTCCAGCAGGGCGGAGGCGACCCCGCGGCCCTGGTGGGCGTCCTGCACGAGGAAGGCGACCTCGGCCTCGTCGGCGGGCGCGGAGGCGGGCATGCCGTCGGCGCCGATGCGGTCATAGCGTACGGTGGCGATGAACTCGCCGCCGATGGTGGCCGCGAGTCCCACCCGGTCCACAAAGTCGTGGTGCGTGAAGCGGTGGACGTCCTTGGCGGAGAGCCGTGGGTACGGCGCGAAGAAGCGGTAGTACTTCGACTCGTCCGAGACCTGCTCGTAGAAACTGACCAGGCGGTCGGCGTCATCAACGGTGATGGGCCGGATGCGTGCGGTGCCCCCGTCACGCAGCACCACGTCCGCCTCCCAGTGGGCGGGGTACTGGTGCCGGTCCTGCCGGTCCGCCGAGGTCTGCATGGGCCCCAGAGTACGGCTCGCGTACGACAACGGCGCGGGGCAGTCTGTGGAGGACGGAAAGCCGGACCGAGGCCGCGGTCCGGCCCCACGGCGGAAGGGGACGGACGTCCTCTCCGGGCACGCTTCACGATATGGGAAACTGGTCTAGACAACCCTGAACACCGAAGGGCAGCAACACATGGCTGAGCGCCGCGTCAACGTCGGCTGGGCCGAGGGCCTCCACGCCCGCCCCGCCTCCATCTTCGTCCGAGCCGCCACGGCCGCAGGCGTCCCGGTGACGATCGCCAAGGCCGGGGGCAACCCCGTCAACGCGGCCTCCATGCTCGCCGTTCTGAGCCTGGGCGCCCAGGGCGGCGAGGAGATCGTCCTCGCCTCCGACGCCGAGGGTGCGGACGCCGCACTCGACCGGCTGGCCAAGCTGGTCTCCGAGGGCCTGGAGGAGCTGCCCGAGACCGTCTGAGCGAGCACCGCACAGAGCGCCGGAGCCGCGTTCGCCTTTCGGGGCGGCGCGGCTTCGCCGTTTCCGCGCGCCCCGGGCCGTCGATTTACCGGGCGCCCGGAAAACGGCATGAATTACCGCACCATGAATTCCGGGCAGCAGAGAAGACCCCGCCCGGAATAACTCCTCTTTGTATACGGCGCCCGTGTTAATGCCGCTGGCCCGACATGTTTACGGCTTGTTGCGAAGTCCTCACACGTTCCGTGGCGCCGGAAAAGCGCAGCCGGTGCGCGCCCGTCGCGCGCTCGGCGTGCAGCGCGGTGAGCGCCCGCGCACGCTCGGCGTCCCCGCGCGCCACCGCGTCCACGATGGCTCCGTGCTCCGTCCAGGACTCCAGCGGGCTGGCCGGCGCCTCCACCGTGTACATCCAGGCGATCTTGTGCCGCAGCTGGGTGAGCATCGAGGTCAGCGACGGGCTCCCGGAGGCCTGGGCGAGTGTCTCGTGGAACCAGCCGCCCAGCGAGCGCAGATCCTCGCTGCCGCCCCGCCTGGCCCGCTCCTGGCCCAGCCGGACCAGGCCGCGCAGCACCTTCAGATGGGCCTCGGTGCGCCGCTGGGCGGCCCGGGCGGCACCCAGCGGCTCCAGCAGCATCCGCATCTCCAGCAGGTCGGCGGCCTCGTGCTCGGTCGGCTCGGCCACGCACGCGCCCGCGTGCCGGCGCGTGACCACGAAGCCCTCGGCCTCCAGGGTGCGCAGCGCCTCGCGCACGGGGACGCGCGAGACGCCGTACCGGCGGGCCAGGACTTCCTCGGTGAGGCGGCTGCCGCGCTCGTAGACGCCCGCGACGATGTCGTCCCGGACAGCGGTGCACACCGAGTGCGCCGGAATACGCATGACCGACCTCCGCCTTAATCCCCGTGAAACGTCGACGATGGACGCGTGTTCCGTGACTCTATTCCAATGAGCCGGAATTTCCGACGGCGAGCCCTAATCCATGGATATTTTTTGGTCAGCGGATCCGGCGGACACTGCGAAAAACGGCGAAAGCCCCGGCTCGGTGAGCCGGGGCCTCGGAGGGTCGTGCGCGGGACGTCAGAGGTTCACGCCGTGCTTGCGGAGGTAGGCGATCGGGTCGATGTCCGAGCCGTACTCGGGGCTGGTCCGCGCCTCGAAGTGCAGGTGCGGGCCGGTGACGTTGCCGGTGGCGCCGGACAGGCCGATCTGCTGGCCCGGAGCGACCTTCTGGCCCACCGTGACCCCGATGGACGACAGGTGGCCGTACTGCGTGTACATGCCGTCCGCCATCCGGATCACGATCTGGTTGCCGTACGCGCCGCCCCAGCCGGTGGAGACGACCGTGCCGGAGCCCACCGCGTGGACGGCCGTACCGCTGGCCGCGTGGAAGTCGATGCCGGTGTGCGAACCGGAGGACCACAGGGAGCTGCTGGCCTGGTAGCCGGTGGAGACGTACGAGTGCGCGATGGGGGCGACGAAGGTGTTCAGCAGCTTGCGCTCGGCCTCGCGGGCGGCGCGGGCCTTGGCCGCGCGCACCTCCGCGGCCCGCTTGGCGGCGGCCTTCGCCGCGGCCTCCTCGGCCGCCTTCAGCTCGGCGGCCTGCTGCTGGGCGGTGGCCTGCGCGTCGATCTGCTCGGGGACGTCCTCGGTCACGGTGAGGACGGGGACGAGGCCGGTCTGCTCCGTGGAGTTCTCGGCGGCGAGCGCCGGGGAGGCGGCGAGGGTGCCGATCACGCCGGTGGTGGTGAGGGCCGCGACGCCGGCCGCCTGGGCCGTGGTCCGCTTGACCCGGCCGGGCTTGCGGTGCTTCCCGGTGGCGCACATGAACGCCATGAAGTGACTGGTCCTTTCCTTCCCTCTCGCCTACCGGGTTAGCTGACGGGTTCGGAGCAGGAAGGTCTCCTACGGGCCCCCTCGCAGCCGCGCGGGCGCCCGATTCACCCCAGGGACGGTGGGTCCCCGGCTCCCCTGGCTCGCGCCGTACGGGGACTCGGCGATGACTGTCCGGTGCCGCGGGTGCGGCGCACTGCCTGACGAACAGCCCGGACGACGCTACGGCGACGCGCTTTCAATCCTCAAACGCAGCCGGGATTTTGTAGCGCATCCCACAGGGCAGACAGGCAACCTCCGCCCCAAAACGGGCATCTGAGGGACCGAGTGGAACAGCTGGGCCCTGACGACCCGTAGGTCGCCAGGGCCCACGCGCGCGTGCCGTTACTCGGCCGCCACCACGGTCACTTCACCGATGCCGAGCGCCTCCACCGGCGCCTTGATCCGAGCCGCGTCACCGACGAGGACGGTCACCAGGCGGTCCACCGGGAACGCGTTCACGACGGCCGCGGTGGCCTCCACCGTGCCCGTGGCGGCCAGCTGCCGGTACAGCGTCGCCTGGAAGTCGTCGGGCAGGTGCTGCTCGACCTGGTCGGCCAGCGTGCTCGCGACGGCCGCCGCGGTCTCGTACTTCAGCGGCGCCACGCCGACGAGGTTCTGCACGGCGACGTCCCGCTCGGCGTCGGTCAGACCCTCCGCCGCGACGGTCCGCAGCACCTTCCACAGGTCCTCCAGGGCCGGGCCGGTGTTGGGCGTGTCCACGGAGCCGCTGATGGCGAGCATCGCCGCGCCCGTGCCGTCCGGCGCGGACCTGAGGACCTGCCCGAAGGAGCGCACACCGTAGGTGTAGCCCTTCTCCTCGCGCAGGACGCGGTCCAGGCGGGAGGTGAGGGTGCCGCCGAGGCAGTACGTGCCGAGCACCTGGGCGGGCCACACCCGGTCGTGCCGGTCAGGGCCGATCCGGCCGATGAGCAGCTGCGTCTGGACGGCGCCGGGCCGGTCCACGATGACCACGCGCCCGGTGTCGTCGGCGGTCACCGGCGGCACCGGCCGGGGCTCGCCGGGGGTGCCGGTCCAGGCGCCCAGGGTGTCGCCGAGCAGCCCGTCCAGGTCGGTTCCGGTCAGGTCGCCGACGACGACCACGGTGGCCGTGCCGGGCCGCACATGGCGGTCGTAGAAGGCGCGTACGGCCCCGGCGTCGATCTTCTCGACCGTCTCCTCGGTGCCCTGGCGCGGCCGGGACATGCGCGAGGTCGCCGGGAACAGCTCCTTGGAGAGTTCCTTGGCGGCCCGCCGGGCGGGGTTGGCCAGCTCGTGCGGGATCTCGTCCAGGCGGTTGCGGACCAGCCGCTCGACCTCGCTCTCGGCGAAGGCGGGCGCGCGCAGGGCGTCGGAGAGCAGCCCGAGGCCCTTGGCCAGGCGGGAGGCCGGGACCTCCAGGCTGAGCCGGACGCCGGGGTGGTCGGCGTGCGCGTCCAGGGTGGCGCCCGCGCGCTCCAGCTCGGCGGCGAACTCCTCGGCGGAGTGCTTGTCGGTGCCCTCCGAGAAGGCCCGCGCCATGATCGTGGCGACGCCGTCCAGGCCGGCCGGCTCGGCGTCCAGCGGCGCGTCCAGCAGCACCTCGACGGCGACGACCTGCTGGCCGGGGCGGTGGCAGCGCAGCACGGTCAGGCCGTTGTCGAGCGTGCCGCGCTCGGGGGCCGGGAACGCCCAGGGCCTGGCCTCGCCGGGCTGCGGGCGCGGGTGGAAGTCCATGGTGGCGAGCTCGGTCACTTGGCCGTCTCCTCGTTCTCGTTGCCGGCCTCTACGGTGGCTTCCTGCTCCGGGTCCTCGGGGACCCGGGCGTCCTCGACGGACTGCGGCGGGGACTTCGGCTCGTAGACGAGGACCGCGCGGTTGTCGGGCCGCAGGCGGGCCCCCGCGACCTCCTGGACCTCCTCCGGGGTCACCTGCAGGACGCGCTGGACGGCGGTCAGGGCGAGCTGCGGGTCGCCGAACAGGACCGCGAACCGGCACAGTTCGTCGGCGCGGCCGGCGACCGTGCCGAGCCGGTCCAGCCACTCGCGCTCCAGCTGTGCCTGGGCGCGCTCCATCTCCTCGGGGGTGGGGCCCTCCGCGGCGAACCGGGCCAGCTCCTCGTCGATGGCGGTCTCGATGACCGGCACCTCGACGTCGCCGGAGGTCTTCACGTCCAGCCAGCCCATGGAGGGCGCGCCGGCCAGGCGCAGCAGGCCGAAGCCCGCCGCGACGGCCGTACGGTCGCGGCGCACCAGCCGGTTGTACAGGCGGGAGGACTCGCCGCCGCCGAGGATCGTCAGCGCGAGGTCGGCCGCGTCGCACGCGCGCGTGCCGTCGTGCGGGAGCCGGTAGGCGGCCATCAGGGCGCGCGCCGGGACCTCCTCCACGACGACCTCGCGCTTCTGCTCGCCGATGACGTCCGGCAGGGAGCCGTCGCGGGGCGCGGGCTTGCCGTCGTGGGACGGGATGGAGCCGAAGTACTTCTCCACCCAGGCGAGGGTCTGCTTGGGGTCGATGTCGCCGACCACGGAGAGCACCGCGTTGTTCGGCGCGTAGTACGTGCGGAAGAACTGGCGGGCGTCCTCCAGGGTGGCCGCGTCCAGGTCCGCCATGGAGCCGATCGGCGTGTGGTGGTAGGGGTGGCCCTCCGGGTAGGAGAGCGCGGTCAGCTTCTCGAAGGCGGTGCCGTACGGCACGTTGTCGTAGCGCTGGCGGCGCTCGTTCTTGACGACGTCCCGCTGGTTCTCCATGGACTCGTCGTCCAGGGCGGCCAGCAGGGAGCCCATGCGGTCGGCCTCCAGCCAGAGCGCCAGCTCCAGCTGGTGGGCGGGCATGGTCTCGAAGTAGTTGGTGCGCTCGAAGCTGGTGGTGCCGTTGAGCGAGCCGCCGGCGCCCTGGACCAGCTCGAAGTGGCCGTTGCCCTTCACCTGCGCGGAGCCCTGGAACATCAGGTGCTCGAAGAGGTGAGCCAGGCCGGTACGGCCCTTGACTTCGTGGCGGGAGCCGACGTCGTACCAGAGGCAGACCGCCGCCACCGGGGTCAGGTGGTCCTCGGACAGCACCACGCGCAGACCGTTGGCCAGGCGGTGCTCGGTCGCTGTCAGGCCCCCGGAGCCTGCCTCGGCTGTGGTCGTGTGACCCATGGGCATGTACGTCCCTTCGCGAGCGGAGGCGGTTGATGGAAACCGCGGTTTTCCTGCCGTTCCTGCCACTGTATGCAAAGCGATCGGGGCCTCGGCGAAGTTCCCGCGGGGCGTACGCCCACAGCGGATCGCGTAGCCTGCGTCGGACTCCGCTCCGCCGGTCCGGCGAGCCCCCCGGACCGGGTGGTGGCACGGGTTGTCGGTGCCTAGGTCCACAATGGTCCGCGTCAGATCCGTCAACCGCTTCAGCAGCACGAGCGCCCCGTAGGCGAGCGACCAGATCAGAAGGAGCCAGGCAGCGATGGCCCGCCGCAGCACGAAGACCCCGCCGCCCGACGATTCGTTCGAGGAGAGGATCCTCGACATCGACGTCGTGGACGAGATGCGTGGCTCCTACCTCGAGTACGCGTACTCGGTCATCTACTCGCGCGCCCTGCCGGACGCCCGTGACGGTCTCAAGCCGGTGCACCGCCGGATCGTCTACCAGATGAACGAGATGGGCCTGCGTCCCGAGCGCGGCTATGTGAAGTGCGCGCGTGTCGTCGGCGAGGTCATGGGCAAGCTGCACCCGCACGGCGACGCGTCGATCTACGACGCCCTCGTGCGCATGGCGCAGCCCTTCTCCATGCGCGTGCCGCTGGTCGACGGCCACGGCAACTTCGGCTCGCTGGGCAACGACGACCCGCCGGCCGCCATGCGGTACACCGAGTGCCGCATGGCCGAGGCGACGAGCCTGATGACCGAGTCGATCGACGAGGACACGGTCGACTTCGCGCCGAACTACGACGGCCAGGAGCAGGAGCCGGTGGCGCTGCCCGCCGCCTTCCCGAACCTGCTGGTCAACGGCTCCTCGGGCATCGCGGTCGGCATGGCGACGAACATGCCGCCGCACAACCTGCGCGAGGTCGTCGCCGCCGCCCGCCACCTGATCCGGAACCCGAACGCCGACCTGGACGCGCTGATGAAGCACGTGCCGGGCCCGGACCTGCCCACCGGCGGCCGGATCGTCGGCCTGGACGGCATCCGGGACGCGTACGCGACCGGTCGCGGCACCTTCAAGATGCGCGCCACCGTCTCGGTCGAGACCGTCACCGCCCGCCGCAAGGGCCTGGTGGTCACCGAACTGCCGTTCACGGTCGGCCCCGAGAAGGTCATTGCGAAGATCAAGGACCTGGTCAACGCGAAGAAGATCCAGGGCATCGCCGACGTCAAGGACCTCACCGACCGCGAGCACGGCCTGCGCCTGGTCATCGAGATCAAGAACGGCTTCGTGCCGGAGGCCGTCCTGGAGCAGCTGTACAAGCTGACGCCGATGGAGGAGTCCTTCGGCATCAACAACGTCGCCCTGGTCGACGGCCAGCCGCTCACCCTGGGCCTGAAGGAGCTGCTGGAGGTCTACCTGGACCACCGCTTCGAGGTGGTCCGGCGCCGCAGCGAGTTCCGCCGCGGCAAGAAGCGCGACCGGCTCCACCTGGTCGAGGGCCTGCTGACCGCGCTGGTCGACATCGACGAGGTCATCCGGATCATCCGGTCCAGCGAGAACTCCGCGCAGGCCAAGGAGCGCCTGATGGAGCGCTTCTCGCTGAGCGAGGTGCAGACGCAGTACATCCTCGACACGCCGCTGCGCCGGCTCACCAAGTACGACCGGATCGAGCTGGAGGCGGAGAAGGACAAGCTCACCGCGGAGATCGAGGAACTGACCCGGATCCTGGAGTCGGACGCGGAGCTGCGCAAGCTTGTCTCGGCCGAGCTGGCCGCCGTGGCCAAGAAGTTCGGCACCGACCGGCGCACGGTCCTGCTGGAGTCCGCGGGCGCCCCGGCGGCCACGGTGCCGCTGCAGGTGGCCGACGACCCGTGCCGGGTGCTGCTGTCCTCGACGGGGCTGCTGGCCCGTACGGCGACCGCGGAGCCGTTCCCGGAGGCGGCGGGCGCCAGGCGCGTCAAGCACGACGTGATCGTCTCGGCGGTGCCGGCGACCGCGCGCGGAGTGATCGGTGCGGTCACCTCGGCGGGCCGGCTGCTGCGGATCAACGTGGTCGACCTGCCGCAGCTGCCCGAGCCGGTGAGCGCGCCGAACCTCTCCGGCGGGGCCCCGCTGGCGGAGTTCGTCTCCCTGGAGGACGACGAGACGGTGGTCTGCCTGACCACGCTGGACGAGTCGTCGCCGGGTCTCGCGCTCGGCACCGCGCAGGGTGTCGTCAAGCGGGTGGTGCCCGACTATCCGTCCAACAAGGACGAGTTGGAGGTCATCACGCTCAAGGAGGGCGACCGGATCGTCGGCGCGGTGGAGCTGCGCACCGGCGAGGAGGACCTGGTGTTCATCACGGACGACGCGCAGCTGCTGCGCTTCCAGGCCTCGATCGTCCGCCCGCAGGGCCGCCCGGCGGGCGGCATGGCGGGCATCAAGCTCGCCGAGGGCGCGAAGGTGATCTCCTTCACGGCGGTCGACCCGGCCGCCGACGCGGTGGTGTTCACGGTGGCGGGCTCGCGCGGCACGCTGGACGACTCGGTGCAGACGACGGCCAAGCTGACCCCGTTCGACCAGTACCCGCGCAAGGGCCGGGCCACGGGTGGTGTGCGCTGCCAGCGGTTCCTGAAGGGCGAGGACTGTCTGTCGCTGGCCTGGGCGGGCCCGCTGCCCGCGCGCGCGGCGCAGAAGAACGGCACCCCGGTGGAGCTGCCCGAGGTGGACCCGCGCCGGGACGGCTCGGGCACCTCGCTGCCGAAGACGGTGGCCGTGGTGGCGGGGCCGGTGTCCTGAGCCGGGCGGCCCGCGTCTAGGCGGGCGGATCCTCCAGGTCCGCTTCCGCCTCGGCCCCCGGTTCGTCCGGGTCCTGTACGTAGCGCAGGACGCCCCACATGCCGTGCTCGTCGGCGTGCGGGGCGTCGTTCGCGCACCCCTCGAGTTCCTTGTCGAGGGTGTCCGCGTCGATGCCGGAGCCGATCAGCACGAGCTGGGTGAGACGGGCCTCCCCGGGCGCCCACGGCTCCGGGTAGAAGCGCAGGAACCGGCCGACGGCGTGCACGGCGTACCGGTTGCGCGGGTCGTACGGCCCGAAGTCGACGTACCCCTTGATCCGGTACAGCCCCTCGGGCCGGCTGTCCAGGAACCGCATGAGCCGGCGAGGCTCCAGCGGCACGTCGGCGGTGAAGGACAGGCTGTCGTAGCCGGTGTGCAGGTGGCCGGCGTGGTCGTCGGCGCCGTGGTCGTGCAGGTCGTCGAAGGACAGCTGCCCGACGCGCTCCTCGCCGGGCCGGCAGTCGAAGAGGAACTCGGGGTCGATGCGGCCGTAGGTGGCGGGGACGACGGCGGCGCGGTCGGTGAGCGAGCGGACGAGCCCCAGGACCCGGTCGGCGTCGCCGGCGCGGTCGAGCTTGTTGACGACGATCAGGTCGGCGAGGGCGAGGTGCCGGTCGATCTCCGGGTGCCTGGCCCGCGTGTCGTCGAACTCGGCGGCGTCGACCACCTCGACCAGACCGCCGTACACGATGCCGGGATGCTCGCTGGCGAGCACCATCCGCACGAGTTCCTGCGGCTCCGCCAGTCCGCTGGCCTCGATGACGATCACGTCGATGCCGGTGGCGGGCGCGGCGAGCCGGTCCAGGTAGAGGTCGAGTTCGCCGGGGTCGACGGCGCAGCACAGGCAACCGTTGCCGAGGGACACGGTCGAGTCGCCGAGGGCACCGGCGACGGCCATGGCGTCGATCTCGATGGCCCCGAAGTCGTTGACGATGGCCCCGATCCGGCTGCCTCCGCTGCGGTGCAGCAGATGGTTGAGCAGCGTGGTCTTCCCGGAGCCCAGGAAACCGGCGAGCACGACGACCGGGATCTGCTGCGGGCTACCGCTGTCTACCGGGCTGTTCCCCAACGGGCGACCTCTCTGACGTACCAGCGTGCACCGGCTCGCGGCCCGGCGCACGGACGGGCGTGGACTGGTCGTCCAGGATACGAGCGGCGGGGAACGGTCCTGGTGACGGTCCTGGTGCGTGCGGGCCGCCAGAGCCGGCTGCCGGTGGCCGACGGCTTGCGGCGCCGTCGCGTCGCCGGCCCGCGTCATCGGCCGGAGGCCACCGCCACCCGGGGCTCCGGGCCCACGTACCGTGCCACCGGGCGGATGATCTTCGGGTCGGCTGCCTGTTCCAGGATGTTGGCGCTCCAGCCGACCACGCGTGCCGCGGCGAAGGTGGGGGTGAACATCTCCCGGGGCAGGCCGCACAGTTCCATGACCACACCGGCGTAGAACTCGACGTTCGTGTGGAGTTCGCGGCCAAGCTTCAGCTCGGCGAGGATCGCCTCCACCCGGCGCTCGACCTCCACCGCGAAGTCGACCCGGGGGCCGCCGAAGCCGAGGGCGATCTCCCGCAGCATCCGGGAACGGGGGTCCTCCGTGCGGTAGACGGCGTGACCGAAGCCCATGATCCGGTCACCGGCGAGCACCCGTGCGCGGATCCAGGGGTCGATCCGGTCGGGCGTGCCGATGGCGTCCAGCGTGTCCAGGGCCCGGCTGGGCGCGCCTCCGTGCAGGGGGCCGGAGAGGGCGCCGACGGCGCCGGTCAGGCAGGCCGCGACGTCGGCGCCGGTGGACGCGATGACGCGCGCGGTGAACGTTGACGCGTTGAATCCGTGGTCAATGGTTGAGATCAGGTATTGCTCGACCGCACGGACCCGACGGGGATCCGGTTCCGAACCGGTCAGCATGTACAGGTAGTTGGCCGCGTACGAGAGGTCCTCGCGGGGCTCCAGGGGATCGAGGCCCCGGCCGAGCCGGTACAGCGCGGTGAGCAGGGTGGGTACGGCCGCACAGGCGGCCAGGGTGTCGGCGCGCCGCTGGTTCGGGTCGATGTCGTACACCGGCCGGAAGCCCCGGGCGGCGCCCAGCAGGGACAGTGCCGTGCGCAGTCCGGCCAGCGGACCGGAGAGCCGGCCGGCCCCGGCGATCGCGGGCAGGGCCGTGCGGACGTCGTCGGGCAGGCGCCGCAGGGCGGCGGTCTCGGCGGCGAAGGCGGCGCCGCGCCGCGGGTCCGGGAGCATGCCGTGGACCAGGAGATGCCAGACGTCCTCGAAGCTGCGGGTGCGGGCGAGGTCGACGGCGGAGTACTGGCGGTAGTGGTAGAAGCTCTCCCGGCCCCGGACGTCGCCGATCTCGGTCTCGGCGACGACGACGCCCGCGAGACCGCGCGGGGCGTCGATGAGCGGGGTGGCGGTCCTGTTGACGGCCATGGTTGCCCTCCCTCGGCTTGATCCTTGACGTGACCTTCGACTTGATCCGACTGTCCACGCTTGACTGATTCCTTGTCAATATTGATTAGATCAATGTGTAGCCATCAACCTGTGCAGGGACGGCTACCGTGGCGTCCATGCGCGATCCCGACACCGCCCCCCACCGCCCCGGGCACCGGCTGACCACCAAGGAGACCGCCGAACTCCTCGGCGTGAAGCCCGAGACGGTCTACGCGTACGTGAGCCGCGGCCTGCTCAGCAGCAGACGCGAGCCCGGCGGCCGGGCCAGCACCTTCGAGGCCAGGGAGGTGGAGGCCCTCGCCCGGCGCAACCGGCGCGAGGCGGCCGGGAGCCCGGGCTCCGGCGGGGACCTGTCCGTCCGCACCCGGATCACTCTGATCGAGCGGGACCGGTACTTCTACCGGGGTGTGGACGCCGTCGAGCTGGCCGCCCGCCACCCCTACGAGGAGGTCGCGGAGTGGCTGTGGACGGGCCGGACGAGGCCCGGGGCGGCCTTCTCCGCACCCGGGACCACCGTGGAGGTCGCCCGCCGCGCGGTGGACGCCCTGTCCGAGCACGCCTCCCCCATCGACCGGCTGCGGGTGGCGGCGATCGCCGCCGCGGCCGAGGACCCGCTGCGCTTCGACCTGTCCGAGGAGGCCGTGCTGAGCACGGCGCGCATCCTCATCCCGACCCTGGTCGCCGCGCTGCCGCCGGCCGCGTACGAGCGCAAGGACGACGGCCCGCTGGCCCAGCGCCTGTGGACCCGGCTGACCGGCCACCCGGCCGACGAGGCCTCCCTGCGCGTCCTGGACACCGCGCTGGCGCTGCTCGCCGACCACGACCTGGCCGCGTCGACACTCGCGGTACGCGTCGCCGCCTCGGCCCGCGCGCACGCGTACGCGGCCGTCTCGGCCGGGCTCGGCGTGCTGGAGGGTCCGCTGCACGGCGCCGCCAGCGGCCTGGCCCACCGGATGCTGCTGGACGTGCTCGACCAGGGCACGGCGGTCCCCGTGATCGCCGCCGAACTGCGCGAGGGCCGCCGCGTCCCCGGCCTCGGGCACCGGCTGTACGCGGGCGAGGATCCCCGCGCGCGGGTGCTCTTCGGTCTCCTCGAACAGGTCCCGCGCGCGGAGTCCGCGCTGCTCGCGGCCCGCGACATCGTGGCGACGACCGCCCGGCACTCCCCGCTGCACGCCAACGTGGACCTGGCCCTGGCGGTGTTCACCGCGTCCTCCGGCATGCCGGCCACGGCCGGCGAGACGATCTTCGCCGTCGCCCGCACCGCGGGTTGGATCGCCCACGCCCTGGAGGAGTACGGCGAGCGCCCGCTGCGCATGCGCCCCAGCGGCCACTACGTCGGTCCGCGCCCGCCGCAGCCCCTCCCGGAGTAGGACACGGCACCGGCCGGAAGTGCCCCCGCGGCCAGTCAGGTTAGGCTCACCTCTGTGAGTAGGTGTGCGACCGTCTCCCGGAGCCTCGACGAGCCGGTTTCCGGTACGGCTGCCACGGCGACGACGTGGCTGCTGCTGGAACAGCCCGGTCCGTGGGGCGTCAAGGCGCTCACCTCCAGTCACCTGGACCCCGCGCTGGGCCGGGCGCTGGAGGCCGCCGCCGACGGGACCGGCGTGCGCATCGCGCTGATCCGGCGCCCCGGGCGCCACGCCGACCCCGGCACGCCCGCGGTCCGGCAGGTGTACGCCGCGCACACCGTTCCGGGAAACGTGTGGCTGCACAGTGCCACCACCCGCGCTCCCGAGCGGCTGCTCGAACTGGACTTCGCCGGCCTCGGGACCGGCGACCACCGTTCCTTCGGCGCGGTGCTCGGCGGGCAGCCGCACCGCGGTGACCCGTTGGCGCTCGTGTGCACCAACGGCAAACGCGACCGCTGCTGCGCCCTGCTGGGCCGTCCCCTCGCCACGGAGCTGGTCGCCTCCGGGGTGCGCGGCGTCTGGGAGGTCACCCATCTGGGTGGACACCGGTTCGCGCCCACGGTGCTCGTCCTGCCGTACGGCTACGCCTACGGCCGCGCCGAGGCGCACACCGTCAAGGAGGCCCTGCACGGCGTCCAGGAGGGGCGCTTGGTCGTCGAGGGGTGCCGGGGGTGCTCCGCGTGGGAACGGCCCGGCCAGGCGGCGGAACTGGCCGTCCGGTCGGCCGCGGGCGAGTACCGGACGGGTGTGCTGAGCGTCGTACGGACGGCCGGTGCGGCTCCGCGCTGGGAGGTCACCGTCGTGCACGCCGACGGCCGCCGGTGGCGGGTCACCGTGGCGCAGGGCGCGTCGCTGCCGCCCCGCCAGGAGAGCTGTGGCGCGGCGGTGCTCGGCACGCCCGCCCGGATGGACGTGGTCGAGGTGCGCGAGCTGAGGCCGACGGCACTGGCGAGCTAGCCGCGTACCGAGGCCGTCACGCAGGCCGTCCACCATTGATCAACAGGTGGATCAAGAGATCCACACCACACCCCCTGGGGGGCTTCCGACGGCCCCACGTACCGTCGTGGGTATGAGCCCCACTCCCCCCGCCCGCCGTCTGCGCCTCGGACTGCCCCGACGGATGTTCTCCCAGGTGCTGCTGATGCAGGTGGCGATCGCCGCGGGAGTCGCGGTGCTCGCGACCGGGCTCTTCCTGGCTCCGCTCAGCAAGCAGCTGGACCAGGAGGCGATGCGCCGCGCGCTGGCCATCGCCGAGACCACCGCCCAGGACCCGCAGATCGCCGAGGGGGTCCGCACCACCCCGCCGACCAGGAACGGCCCGGTGCAGCGGGAGGCCGAGCGGATCCGGCGGGCCACGCACGCCGAGTACATCGTGGTGCTGGACCGGGACTGGGTGCGCTGGTCGCACCCCACGCCCTCGGAGATCGGCCGGCCCGTCTCCACCGACCCCTCCGACGCCCTGGCGGGCAAGGAGGTCATGGAGATCGACAAGGGCACCCTGGGACGCTCGGCGCGCGGCAAGGTGCCCCTGTACGACGCCGGCCACCGCATCGTCGGCGCGGTCTCGGTGGGCATCGCCTACGACAGTGTGCGGGCGCGGCTGATCAGCGCGATCCCCGGGCTGTTCGCGTACGCCGGCGGCGCGCTCGCGGTGGGCGCGCTCGCCGCCTGGCTGATCTCCCGCCGGGTCCAGCGGCAGACCCGGGACCTGGCCTTCTCCGACATCTCGGCGCTGCTCGCGGAGCGCGAGGCGATGCTGCACGGCATCCGGGAGGGCGTCGTCGCGTTCGACCGGGGCGGCCGTGTCCGCCTGCTCAACGACGAGGCGCGGCGGCTGCTGGGCATCGGCGACGAGGCCGTCGGGCGGACCCCCGACGAGGCGCTCGGCGCGGGCCGTACGACGGACGTGCTGGCCGGCCGGGTGACCGGCACCGATCTGCTCACCGTGCGCGGCCAGCGCGTCCTGGTCGCCAACCGCATGCCCACCGGCGACGGCGGCGCCGTGGCCACCCTGCGCGACCGCACCGAGCTGGAGCAGCTGGGGCGCGAACTGGACTCCACGCGCGGGCTGATCGACGCCCTGCGCGCGCAGGACCACGAGCACGCCAACCGCATGCACACCCTGCTGGGGCTGCTGGAGCTGGAGATGTACGACGACGCCGTGGAGTTCGTCGGCGAGGTGGTCGGGGACCACCGGGCCACCGCCGAGCAGGTCACGGAGAGGATCCAGGACCCGCTCCTGGCCGCGCTGCTGGTCGGCAAGGCGACCGTGGCGGCCGAGCGCGGAGTCGCCCTGTGGGTGTCGGAGCGCACCCGGCTCCCGGACCGGCTGATCGATCCCCGGGGTCTGGTCACGGTGGTGGGCAACCTCGTGGACAACGCTCTGGACGCGGTCGCGGGCACCCTCCACGCACGCGTGGAGGTCGAGTTGCGCGCGGAGGGCCGTACGGTCGTCCTGACGGTGCACGACACGGGCCCCGGCATCCCCGAAGACCAACGGGAGTTGGTCTTCACGGAGGGATGGTCCACCAAGAAGCCGCCCGCGCACGGCAAGCGGGGCATCGGGCTGTCCCTGGTGCGCCGGCTCGCCGAACGGCAGGGCGGGAGCGCGACCGTGGGCACGGCGGCCGGCGGTGGCGCGGAGTTCACCGTGATCCTGCCCGAGGCACTGACCGAACCGGAACTGGAACCCGCGGTGCCCGAGGAGTCCCCCGGGGCCGCTGCCGTCGCCGAGGAGGACGCGCGATGATCGAGGTCCTGGTCGTGGACGACGACACCCGCGTCGCCCGCGTCAACGCCGCCTACGTGGAGAAGGTGCCCGGTTTCCACGTGGCCGGCGAGGCGCACAACGCGGCCGAGGCGCTGCGCCAGGTGGAGACCCTGCCACGGCTGGATCTCGTCCTGATGGACCACTACCTGCCCGACGACACGGGGCTCGCGGTCGTCCAGGAGATGCGCCGGCGCGGCCACCAGACCGACGTGATCATGGTGACGGCGGCGCGGGACGTGTCGACCGTGCAGGCGGCCATGCGGCAGGGGGCGTTGCAGTACCTGGTGAAGCCGTTCGCGTTCGCCGGTCTGCGGGCGAAGCTGGAGGCGTACGCCGAGCTGCGGCGCACCCTGGACGGCGGCGGCGAGGCCGAGCAGGCGGAGGTGGACCGGATCTTCGGCGCCCTGTCCGCCCCGTCGGAGCCGGGGCTGCCCAAGGGGCACTCCCCCACGACGGCCGAGCTGGTGCGCCAGGCACTGCTGAGCGCGGAACGTCCGCTGTCCGCCCAGGAGATCGCCGAGCGGACGGGGGTGAGCCGGCAGACCGCCCAGCGGTATCTGAAGCTGCTGGAGCGCACCGGCCGGGCCCGGCTGACCCTCAAGTACGGCGACGCGGGCCGCCCGGAACACCGTTACGTGTGGGCGACCCGCGCCTGAGCGCGATTCATGCAACGGTCACTTGACCGCCTTGACGAACTCCGTCGTGTACGTCTTGCTCAGGTCGACCTTCGCGTTCTTGATGTTCGGGTTGAACGCCTTGAGCACCTTCTCCACGGTCTCGGGACCGCCCTGGGGCATCACGCCGTCGTCGGTGAACATCGGCAGGGTGCTCTTGATGGCCTGCGCGTACAGGGCCTTGTCGCCCTGGGAGTAGTCGGCGGGCATCTTGGCGGCGATCTCGTCGGCGCTGTGCGTGGACATCCACTTGAGCGTCTTGACGAATGCGTTGACCAACTTCTGGACGGTGTCCTTGTGTCCGTTCACCCAGTCCGTCTGCATGTACAGACTTGACGAGGGGTACGGCCCGCCGAGCGCCTCCTGCGAACCCTCGGGGGTGCGCATGTCGATGAGGATCTTCCCGGCCTTCTTGTCCAGGAGCGTCGCGACGGTCGGGTCGGTGGTCATGCCGCCGTCGATCGCCCCCTTCTGGAGCGCCGCGATGAACGTCGGCCCCGCCCCCACCGCGACCGGCGTGAACTCGCTGATCTTCACTCCGTTCTTGACCGCCAGGTACTTGGTGAGGAAGTCGGTCGAGGAGCCGAGGCCGGTCACGCCCAGCTTGCGGCCCTTGAAGTCCTTGGGCGAGGTGAGGTCGCCGGCGGCCTCGTTGGACACGACCTCGACCTCGCCGGGAGCGTGCGAGAACTGCACGACCGACTCCACCGACTTGCCCTTCACCTGCAGGTCGAGGGTGTGGTCGTAGAAGCCGACCGCGCCCTGCACCTGGCCGGAGACGAGCGCGGTCTCGGCCTGGACCCCGGCGGGCTCGCTCAGGAGCTGGACGTTCAGGCCCTCGGCCTGGAAGTAGCCGAGGCGCTGGGTGAGCATCGCGGGCAGGTAGATGACCTTGTCCAGGCCGCCGACCATGATCTTGACGCTCTCGCCCTTGCCACCGCCACCGCTGCCGGTGTCGGCCGTGGAGCTTGCCGCGTCGTTGGCGCAGGCGGTGAGGGAGGAGAGGGCGAGCAGTCCGGCGGCGGCGAGGGAGGCGTATCCGGGGGTCTTGCGCATGCGGTTCACGTCCTTGTGAGAGGGCGGTGCGGGAGAAGGGAGAGGGGTGGCGGGGGCCGGTCAGCTGTCGGAACCGCTGGGCTTCCACCGGAAGATGCGGCGCTCGGCGAAGGTGAGCAGTCCTTCGGCGACGAGGGCGACGACGGCGAGGATGACCATCGCGGCGTAGACGCCGGCCGCGTTGAAGGTGTTCTGCGACTGCGCGACGAGCAGGCCGATGCCCTTGGTCGCGCCGATGTACTCGCCGACGATGGCGCCGATGAGCGCGAAGCCGAAGCTGACGTGGAGGCTGGTGAAGATCCAGGAGGTGGCCGACGGGATGACCACCTGAAGGGTCACCCTGCGGTCGCTCGCGCCCAGGATGCGGGCGTTGGCCACGAGGTTGCGGTCCACCTCGCGGGCGCCCTGGAAGGCGTTGAAGAACACCGGGAAGAAGACGAGGACGACGGCGGAGGCCACCTTGGAGGACGGACCGAGGCCGAACCAGATCAGGAAGATGGGCGCCAGCACGATCCTGGGGATCGAGTTGAGCACCTTGATGTATGGACCAAGGATCTCGGCGAGCAATCTGATCCGCCCGAGCGCAATACCGAGGAGCACACCGGCGACCACGCCGATGACCCAGCCGAGCAGTGCCTCGTGGAGCGTGTACCAGATCTGCTCGCCCAGGGAGCCGAGCGCCGTCCCGTGGGCCACCCAGGTGTAGATCTGGTCCCAGATCTTCGAGGGCATCGAGAAGTTGAACGGATCGATGACCTTGGCGCGGGACAGCGTCTCCCACAGTCCGAGGACGACCACCAGCAGCACCACGCGCGCGACCCCGACGAGGACCTTGCGCCGGCGGGCGGCCTGGGCGCGGCTCTGCGCGCGACCGGGTGTCTTGGCGGTGTCGACGACCGGCGTGCTGAGAACCTCAGGCGACATGGGCGGCACCCCTCTCCCGGGTGATGCGGACCTCTTCGCCGAGGGACTCCCAGATCTCGCGGTAGATCTCGATGAACCGCGGTTCCAGGCGCACCGACTCGACCTTCCGCGGGCGGGGCAGGTCGATGTCGAAGACCTGCTTCACGGTCGCGGGTCCGGCGGTCATCACGACGACCTTGTCGGCCAGCGCGATGGACTCCTCCAGGTCGTGGGTGACGAAGACGACGGAGGCGCCGGTGCCCTCCCACAGCTCCAGCAGCTCGTCCGACATCAGCGCCCGGGTCTGCACGTCGAGCGCGGAGAACGGCTCGTCCATCAGCAGGATCTCGGGGTCGTTGACGAACGTGGCCGCCAGGGCGACGCGCTTGCGCTGGCCGCCGGAGAGCTGGTGCGGATAGCGGTCCTCGAAGGCGGCGAGTCCCACCCGGGCCAGCCATTCACGGGCCTTCTGCCTGGCCTCCGCCTTGGGCACGCCCCGGAAGCGGGGGCCCGCCATGACGTTCGACAGGACCGTCCGCCAGGGGAAGGTGGCGTCCTGCTGGAAGACGAAGCCGACCTTGTCGCCGACGCCTTCGACCGGTTCCCCGGCCACCAGCACCTCGCCCTCGGTGGGCTCCTCCAGGCCGCTGACCAGGGTCAGCGTGGTGGACTTGCCGCAGCCCGTCGGCCCGACGACCGCCACGAACTCGCCGCGCGCGACGGTGAGGTCCAGGCCGCGCACGGCCGTGTGCAGTCCCCCGGACGGGGTTCTGAAGATCTTGCTCGCGCCCCGCAGCTCGATGGCGGGGCTGGTGTGTGCGCTCATGGGCCGGGACGGTAGGTGTGACCCCCGCCACGGCAGCAGTCTTGTGAGCACAAGCCGTTCTTTTGCTCGCAAGGACCTGTTGTGCTCGTTTTGCTCGCGCTACAACTGCGGAGCCGAACACGGGCTCGATGCTCGCCGGCCTTGAAGGAGAGGCCTGATGATTGACGTCCTGGTGGTGGACGACGACTTCCGCGTCGCAGAGATCAACGCCAAGTACGTGGGAAAGGTTCCCGGCTTCCGGGTGGCCGCCCGCGCGCACAGCGCCGCCCAGGCTCTGGCCGCCGTCGAACGCGGCGGCATCGACCTGGTCCTGCTCGACCACTACCTGCCGGACCGGACCGGCCTGGAACTCGTGCACCGCATGCGGGAGCAGGGCCACGGCACGGACGTCATCATGATCACGGCGGCCAGTGATGTGACGACCGTCCAGCAGGCGATGCGCCTGGGCGCCCTGCACTACCTGGTCAAGCCGTTCACCTTCGCCGCGCTGCGCGCCCGCCTGGACTCCTACGCCGCCCTGCGCCGCACGGTCGACCGGGTGGGCGGCCGGGGCCTGACGGGCCAGGAACAGGTCGACCGGATCTTCGGCGCCCTGCGCACCGCCCCCGCCCCCTCCGCACCCGGCCTGCCGACCGGCCACTCCGAGCCCACGACCGACCTGATCTGCGGCGTCCTGCACCGCGCCGGCCATCCGCTCTCGGCCCACGAGGTGGCCGTCCGGACCGGCCTGAGCCGCTCCACCGCCCAGCGCTACCTGCGCCACCTGGAACAGGCGGGCCGGCTCCGGCTCTCCCTGAAGTACGGCGACACCGGCCGTCCGGAACACCGGTACGCCTGGGTGGCTCCGTAGCGGCGCACGGTGGCCGGGCTACGCGGCTCCGGCCCCGGTCAGCGAGCGCACCTCCGTCTCGGCGTACCTGCCCTCGTCCGCGACCTCGTCCGAGGTGACCGTGCCCAGCCAGCCGGCCAGGAAGCCGAGCGGGATGGAGACGATGCCCGGGTTGTCCAGCGGGAAGTACTGGAAGTCGACGGCCGGGAACAGGGAGTCCGGGCTGCCGGACACCACCGGGGAGAGCAGCACCAGCCCGATCGCCGGGAGCAGCCCGCCGTACACCGCCCACACGGCGCCACGTGTCGTGAAGCCGCGCCAGAACAGCGAGTAGAGCAGGACGGGAAGGTTCGCCGACGCGGCCACCGCGAAGGCGAGGCCGACGAGGAAGGCCACGTTGAGGTCGCGGGCCAGCAGGCCCAGCGCGATCGCCACGACGCCGATGCCGACCGCCGCCCACCGTGCCACCGCGACCTCGCTGCGGGGCTTTCCGTGCGGCCGGCGCAGCGACGCGTACAGATCGTGGGCCACCGAGGCCGAGGAGGCGAGCGTGATGCCGGCGACCACCGCGAGGATCGTCGCGAAGGCCACCGCGGCGACCACCGCGAACAGCACCGTGCCACCGGTGGTACCCGACCCGCCGCCCAGGTCGAGGGCGAGCAGTGGCACGGCCGTGTTCCCGGCCGCGTTGGATCCGCGTACGGCGTCGGTCCCCACCACAGCCGCCGCACCGAACCCGAGGACGATCGTCATCAGGTAGAAGCTGCCGATCAGACCGATGGACCACACCACGGAGCGACGCGCGGCCCGCGCGGTCGGCACGGTGTAGAAGCGGGACAGGATGTGCGGCAGGCCGGCCGTGCCCAGCACCAGCGCGAGTCCCAGGCTGATGAAGTCGAGCCGCTCGGTCCAGTCCCCGCCGTACTTCAGGCCCGGCGCCAGGAACGCCTTCCCGTGGCCGCTGCGCTCCGCGGCCGTGAACAGCAGTCGGTCGACGTCACCGTGGAAGCGCAGCAGGACGAGCACGGTCAGCACGACCGTCCCGCCGAGCAGCAGGACCGCCTTCACGATCTGGATCCAGGTGGTGGCCCGCATCCCTCCCAACGACACGTAGATCACCATGAGCGCGCCGACACCGATGACCGTCCACGCCTGGGCCGCGCCGCCCGTCCGCCCCAGCAGCAGCGCCACCAGGCTGCCCGCACCGACCATCTGCGCCACCAGATACAGAACGGACACCGTGACCGAGGACGTTCCCGCCGCGATCCGCACCGGCCGGTCACGCATCCGCGCGGCCACCACGTCGGCCAGGGTGAACCGCCCGCAGTTGCGCACCAGTTCCGCCACCAGGAACAGCACGAGCAGCCACGCCACGAGGAACCCCACGCAGTACAACAGCCCGTCGTACCCGAACAGCGCGATGAGCCCGGCGATCCCGAGGAAGGAGGCGGCCGACATGTAGTCGCCCGCGATGGCAAAACCATTCTCCATCGGGGAGAACAGCCGCCCGCCGGCGTAGAACTCCTCCGCCGAACCGCGCCGCCTGCGGCTCACCCAGGTCGTGATCCCGAGGGTGACCGCCACGAACCCGATGAACAGCAGCAGCGCCAGCCTCTGATGGTCACCGCTCACGAGGCGCCTCCTCTCGCACCGCGGGCCAGTTCCTGGGTGTCCCAGCGCAGCTCCAGCGCGGCCCGGTCCCGGCGCAGCCGAGCATGCCGGGCGTAGGCCCAGGTGAGCAGGAAGGTGCTGAGGAACTGCCCCAGCCCCGCCAGCATCCCCACGTTCACCGCCCCCGCCACGGGCCGGGCCATGAGCCCGGGCGCGGTCGTCGCGGCGACCACGTACCCCACGTACCAGACCAGGAAGCCGACGACCCCCGGCACCACGAACCGCCGGTACCTGCCGCGCACCTCCTGGAACGCCTCACTGCGCTGCACCTGGACGTACACCTCGCGGGTGTCCACCGCCGTCGCACCGGGCTCACCCCGCGCGGGCGGCACGGCCGGCGCCGGCCTGCCGGTGCCGTCCAGCTCGCCCCAGCCAGAGGCCAGCGCGTCGTACCAAGGGTCCTCGTACGTCACGTCCCTTGAGGGCGTGGCGTGGTCTTCCTGGTTCCCGGCCGATCTCTCGGGACCGTCCTCGGCGCCCCCGGGGCGACCGTTGCTTGACTGCATGCCCAAGGATGGACAGAACGGGAAGTTCTCTGACTCTTCTTCCTCCAGCTCTTCACCCCATCAGGTGACTCAGCCGTCGGGTGGCCTCACGAGCCTCCTGCTGTAGGCGTAC
Organism: Streptomyces sp. NPDC046881; assembly: GCF_040645015.1. Taxonomy (NCBI): domain Bacteria; kingdom Bacillati; phylum Actinomycetota; class Actinomycetes; order Kitasatosporales; family Streptomycetaceae; genus Streptomyces; species Streptomyces sp. NPDC046881. Next base: position 83,567 of record NZ_JBEYXJ010000023.1, read on the forward strand.
CGCACGGCCTGCGCCCGGTCCTTGAGGCCCGTCTTGGCAAAGAGGTTGTTGATGTGGGTCTTCACGGTCGCGGTCGACACATGCAGTCTGCGGGCGATCTCCTGATTGCTGAGACCTTCGGCGATCAGCACCAGGACCTCGGTCTCGCGCGCGGTCAGCCCGTCGGGCGTCTCGTCGGCCGCCGGCACGGGGTCGGGTTCGGGCTGCGACAGCCGCTCCAGCAGCCGGCGCTGGACGCTCGGCGACAGCCCCGCGTCCCCCGAGAGCACACTGTGCACGGCCCGTACGATCTCGTCGCCGCCCGCGTCCTTGGTCAGGTATCCCCGGGCACCGGCCCGCAGCGCCGGGAACAGCGACTCGTCGTCCGCGAAGGTGGTGAGCACCACGACCTGGGTTCCCGGGTACTGGGCCCGGATCCGCCGGGTGGCCTCTACTCCGTCGCAGCGGGGCATCCTGAGGTCCATCAGCACGACGTCCGGAGCGAGTTCGCCGACCAGCCGCACCGCCTCCTCACCGTCTCCGGCGGCCCCCACGACCTCCACGCCCGGCAGCAGCCCGAGCAGCATCACGATGCCTTCGCGGACCACGGTCTGGTCGTCGGCCACCACCACCCGTGCGGGCTTCTTCTCTCCCGGCTCCGTCACAGGGGCACCTTCAACGTCACCACGAACCCCTCCTCGTCCGGCCCGGCGTCCAGTGAACCGCCCAGCAGTTCGGCGCGCTCGCGCATGCCCAGCAGACCGTACCCGCCGCCGGCTCCCACGAGTTCGCCCGGCCGTCCGCCCGAGTCCCGGACGTTCAGTGTCACTTGGTGCTCGCCGTAGTCGAGCCGTACGGCCACTTTGGCGCCCTGGGCGTGCTTGCGGACGTTCGTCAGCGCCTCCTGCGCGACCCGCCGTACGGCCTGGGACGCCTCGGCCGGCAGGGGTCTGCGTTCACCTGTGACGGTGACCTCGGCCCCGTCGGCCGAGCTGACGAGTCCGGTCAGGAAGTCCTCCAGCGGGGTCAGTTCTCCCCGCAGGGCGGACAGCGCCTGCCGGGTCTCGGCGAGCCCGTCGCGGGCCATGCCCCGTGCGGCCACCACGCGTTCCAGGATCCGGTCGCGGTCCGCGCCGTTCTCGATCAGCAGCCGGGCCGCCTCCAGGTGCACGAGCTGCGCCGAGAGGCTGTGGGCCAGCACGTCGTGGATCTCCCGTGCGATGCGTGCCCGCTCGGCCAGTGCCGCGGACTCGGCCTCGGCGATGCGGGCGGCGCGCTCCTGGGCGAGCAGCCGCTGCGCGTTGCCCCGGGCTTCGGCGTCCAGCCGCAGCACGTACCCGGCGAGGGCCATGCCGGCCACGGTGGCCGCCGTGGACAGCCAGACGTCGTTGGTGAACGCGGCGTACGAGGCCAGTGCCACCGACGCGACGGGAACCGCGGCCCCGAGCGGCAGCCGCTCCAGTGCGCCGACTCCGCAGCCGCACCAGATCACCAGGGCCGGTCCTCGGAACCCCGTGGCCTCTGCTGTGACCGCGATACCCAGGAGGACGCTCATGAGCGCCAGGGAGGGCACCAGCCGGTGCTCATAGGTGGTCCGGAAGAAGGCCCAGGAGACGACGGCGGCGAGGACGACTCCGGTGGCTGCCGCGACCGCTCCCCCGATGCCGACGTGCCGCTGGCTGAAGGCGCCCCAGAGGAGCAGGGCCAGCACGAGCAGTCGGACCGCCCAGACGAGCACGCGCCGGGCCGGGGTGATTCCCGCGCGGCCGAGCGCCTCCCGCGACGGCCAGCGTGTCCAGGCGTTCTCTGTCACACGCGCTCCTTCCACGCCGACCGCTCGTCGTCACCGTACGCCGGGGCGGGACGGCCCACGACGTCGACGGACCGGACCCGCCAGGCCAGGATCCCGCCGCGCACCAGCAGGGTGCCGGCGAGGCCCAGCATCAGCGCGGAGCTGTCCTGGTGCAGGCCGAGGGCGGAGCCGAGGGCGAAGACGCCGGTCCGCAGGGCTATGCCCACGGCCCAGACGGCGACGCTCGCCTTCGTGCTCCTGGTCCACAGGACGCCGTCCGGCGCCGTCCAGATACGGGTGGTCCAGCCCCAGCCGACGCCGGTGGCCAGCCCGATGAGCAGTTCCACGGCGAGCAGGGCGGCGGATTCGATGCGGTGGTGGGCGTCGAGAGCGCCGGGTTCGCGCAGCGCGACGGCCGCGAGCACCACGGGCAGCAGCCACCAGCGCCGGTCCGTGTCGATCGCCCGGGCGCGGAACTGCCGCGCGATCACTATGGCGGCGACGGCCACGATCACCAGCACGTTGACCAGCCCGGACATGCGAACCCCCGTGAGCGAGAAGACGGTGGCGGAAGCGAGTGCTGCCGACGCCTTCGACGGTACGGAGATCCGCAGGCCGGGAGATCGGAGCCGGGGTGGATCAAGGGTGGAAACCCGAAGCGGCTCTTCTCCACCCACGGGTGGAGAAATCGTCCGGGCCGCCGGGACACGCCCAGTGGGCAGGCGGTGGCGGGTGGCAGGTGGCGCCCGCGAGCAGGGCGGCCCGCCACGGCGGGAGGCCGTCGGCAAGCGGCCCGGGCTCAGTCGCCGAGCCCGAACCGCTCACCCCGTCTCAGACGCTGCCCGCCACCCTCCAGCGAGCCTCGGTACCCGTCCGCCGCCCAGCCACACCCGCCTACCCGAAGCACAGGCTTCCCAGCGAGCCCCCCCTGCCTCCCGGCCCTCGTCGCACGGCGCCCGGCGCCCGGCGCCCGGCGCAGCGGTTACGCGTCGATGCGCGAGCGGTCCAGCGTCGCCGCCGAGCTGGAGATGAACTCCTTGCGCGGTGCCACGTCGTTGCCCATCAGCAGATCGAAGACCTGTTCGGCGGCCTCCAGGTCGGACAGGTTGATCCGGCGCAGGGTGCGGTGGCGCGGGTCCATCGTGGTCTCGGCCAGCTGGTCGGCGTCCATCTCACCCAGACCCTTGTAGCGCTGGATGGAGTCCTTGTACCGGATGCCCTTGCTCTGGAACTCCATGAGCTTGTCGCGCAGCTCGCGGTCCGAGTACGTGTAGACGTACTTGTCCTGCCCCTTCTTCGGCTGGACGATCTCGATCCGGTGCAGCGGCGGCACCGCGGCGAAGACCCGGCCGGCCTCGACCATGGGCCGCATGTAGCGCTGGAACAGCGTGAGCAGCAGGCAGCGGATGTGCGAGCCGTCCACATCGGCGTCGGTCATCATGATGATCTTGCCGTAGCGGGCCTGGTCGATGTCGAAGGTGCGGCCGGAGCCCGCCCCTATGACCTGGATGATCGCGCCGCACTCGGCGTTCTTGAGCATGTCGGTCACCGACGACCGCTGCACGTTGAGGATCTTGCCGCGGATCGGCAGCAGCGCCTGGAACTCGGAGTTCCGCGCCAGCTTGGCCGTACCGAGCGCGGAGTCGCCCTCGACGATGAACAGCTCGCTGCGGTCGACGTCGTCGCTGCGGCAGTCGGCGAGCTTGGCCGGCAGGGACGAGGACTCCAGAGCGGTCTTCCGGCGCTGGGCGTCCTTGTGCTGGCGGGCCGCCACCCGGGTGCGGGCGGCCGCGACCACCTTCTCCATGACGACCCGGGCCTGGGCGGCGGCGTCACGCTTGGTCGCCGTCAGGAACGCCTTCAGTTCCTTGCTGACCACGCTGTTCACGATGCGGCGGGCCGCCGAGGTGCCGAGGACCTCCTTGGTCTGCCCCTCGAACTGCGGCTCGGCGAGACGGACCGTGACGACGGCGGTGAGGCCCTCCAGGGCGTCGTCCTTGACGATGTTGTCCTCGGCCACGCGCAGCATCTTCTTGGCGCGCAGCACGTCGTTCATCGTCTGGGTGAGCGCCTGCTCGAAGCCGGTGACGTGGGTGCCGCCCTTGGGCGTGGCGATGATGTTGACGAACGACCGGACGGTCGTGTCGTAGCCGGTGCCCCAGCGCAGTGCGACGTCGACGCCCAGCTCACGGGTGACCTCGGTGGGGGTCATCTGGCCGTGCTCGTCCAGGACGGGAACGGTCTCCTTGAAGGTGCCCTTGCCGGAGAAGCGGAGGACGTCGCAGACGGCCTTGTCGCTCGCCAGGTACTCGCAGAACTCGCTGATGCCGCCGTCGAAGCGGAAGGACTCCTCGCCCTTGCTGCCGCCCTCGCCCAGGCCGTACTCGTCCCGGACGACGATGGTCAGGCCCGGCACCAGGAAGGCGGTCTGCCGGGCGCGCTGGTGCAGGTTCTCCAGGGAGAGCTTGGCGTCCTTGAGGAAGATCTGCCGGTCGGCCCAGTACCGCACGCGCGTGCCGGTGCGCGTCTTGGGGATCTTCTTCGCCTTGCGCAGGCCGCTCTTGGCTTCGAACTTCGCTTCGGCCCCGTCGGCGGCGAAGGCGCCGGGCACACCGCGCCGGAAGCTGATGGCGTGGGTGTGGCCGCCGCGGTCGACCTCGACGTCGAGACGGGCGGAGAGGGCGTTGACCACCGAGGCGCCGACGCCGTGCAGACCGCCGGAGGCGGCATAGGAGCCGCCGCCGAACTTGCCGCCCGCGTGGAGCTTGGTCATGACGACCTCGACGCCGGACAGGCCGGTCTTCGGCTCCACGTCCACGGGGATGCCGCGGCCGTTGTCGCGCACCTCGACGGAGCCGTCGTCGTGAAGGACGACCTCGATGTGGTCACAGTAGCCGCCGAGGGCCTCGTCCACCGAGTTGTCGATGATCTCCCACAGGCAGTGCATCAGACCGCGGCTGTCGGTCGAGCCGATGTACATGCCAGGGCGCTTGCGCACGGCCTCAAGGCCCTCGAGGACGAGCAGGTGCCGCGCGGTGTAGTTGGAACCGTCGCGGTCTGCTCCTGCCAGCAGCGCTGTGGACGGCACGGACGTATCGGCGGTCACGCGGTTCGCTCCTCGCTGAATTTCAGGTGGCCCCCTTTTGGGTAAGGGGGCGGCTTCGGTCGCCGCTCAGAGGGTACCGAGCCCTGGTAGAGCCGGTGTAACGCCACCCTCGTCGGCAACTCACACTAGTCCACACTCGCATACACGTTCGATCCCTCGTGGGAGTGAAGTACACATCACGTTCCATTCGAGGCATGAACCATTTAGGCTCCGGGCACGTCCTCATGAACAACCGGCAACCCGGCCGGGAGGACCGAGACAGCAAGACAGCGCGAACCCGTACGCACACAAGAGACGCAATACGGCACATTCGCCGCCAACCGGCAGCAGACAGCCGCCCCGGAGAGATTTTTTCGAGGAAAAGCCACGAGCGGGAACGTTTTCGGGCTGGTTGGATGTTGACCCTGGTACGACAGCTCGTCGAGCTAGAGAAGAGGCGACGTGACTACTGTTCTGACCCCCGCGAGCCCGCTGACGGCCGCCGATCGCTGCGACCGCTGCGGCGCCCAGGCATACCTGCGCGTCGTCCTGCTGAGCGGCGGAGAACTGCTCTTCTGCGCCCACCACGGTCGCAAGTTCGAGCCGGAACTCAAGAAGATCGCCGCTGAGATACAGGACGAGACGGAGCGGCTGACCTCCGTTCCGAACACCGCTTCGGAAGAAGAGCGCTGAATCTCGCACCTACGACGAGCCAGCCCCGGCACAGGCCGGTGAACGGGCGGCCGCTTCTCACCCGGACGCGGCCGCCCGTGCTCATGCCCGCACGCGTTCACGCGGGCTCGGAGGGCCGCGCCCCGGCCCCTGTGGCCGCCTGCAGCGCGCGTACGACCTCGGAGACGCGCGTGTAGACGCCCGGGAGTCCCGGCCGTCCGCAGCCGCTCCCCCACGACACGAGGCCGATCAGTCGCCCCTCGGCCACCAGAGGGCCCCCGCTGTCGCCCTGGCAGCCGTCGGGGCCGCCGGCGGCCTCGCCGGCGCACAGCATGGTGCCGGCCCGGTAGGCGCCGTCGGGACCGCCCGGGTAGGCGCGGGCGCACAGCGCGTCGGGCAGGACGCGCACGCGTGCGGCGCGGAGCCGGCGTGGGTACGTTCCCGCTCCGGTCGTGTCGCCCCATCCCGACACCAGGGCCTCGGTGCCCGGCGCGTAGGCAGGGTCGCCCGGGCCCGCCATGGCGACGACCGCGCTCTGCGGCAGCGAGCCGGCGAGTCCGAGGACCGCGAAGTCGCCGGAGTTGGTCGTGAGGTCGTACGCGGGATTGACCCGGATCTCCCGTACGGCGATCTCCTGTCCATGCCCCGACAGCAGGTCCGTGCGGCCCGCGATGACCTTGAGGTCCCGCAGGCGGCTCGGCGGCGTCCCGAGGACCTCCTCGGCCAGGCAGTGGGCCGCTGTGACCACCGTGCTGCGCCCGATGGCCACGGCGCCGCAGAACTGGCCCGCCCGCATTCCTCCGAACAGGTCACGGCTGGCCAGCGCCACCGTCCACGGAGCCTGGGAGACGTCGATCGGAAACCCCCCGACCACCACGCTGTCGGCGACCGCGGGAGAGGTGCTCGCCAGGGGTATGGCAGTCAGGGTGGCGGCCAGGGCCAGCGGCCGGATCAGTGCCCGGGCAATGGAACGGCGCATGCATGCTCCTCACTCGGCGGTGCTCGTGGGACACCCAGAGTGATCCACCTCGCGCACGCGCGCAGCACGAAGGCCCGGCCCCCGCGAGGGGAACCGGACCTTCGCCGTCGTGGAGCGGGACCTAGTCGAGGTAGTCGCGCAGCACCTGCGAACGCGACGGGTGGCGCAGCTTCGACATGGTCTTGGACTCGATCTGGCGGATGCGCTCGCGCGTGACGCCGTACACCTTGCCGATCTCGTCGAGGGTCTTCGGCTGACCGTCGGTGAGACCGAAGCGCATGGAGACGACGCCCGCCTCGCGCTCGGACAGGGTGTCCAGTACGGAGTGCAGCTGCTCCTGCAGGAGCGTGAAGCTGACCGCGTCGGCCGGGACGACGGCCTCGGAGTCCTCGATGAGGTCACCGAACTCGCTGTCACCGTCCTCGCCGAGCGGGGTGTGCAGCGAGATGGGCTCGCGGCCGTACTTCTGGACCTCGATGACCTTCTCCGGGGTCATGTCGAGCTCCTTGGCCAGCTCCTCCGGGGTGGGCTCGCGGCCCAGGTCCTGGAGCATCTGGCGCTGCACGCGCGCGAGCTTGTTGATGACCTCGACCATGTGCACCGGGATACGGATGGTGCGGGCCTGGTCGGCCATGGCGCGGGTGATCGCCTGGCGGATCCACCAGGTGGCGTACGTGGAGAACTTGTAGCCCTTGGTGTAGTCGAACTTCTCGACCGCGCGGATCAGACCGAGGTTGCCCTCCTGGATCAGGTCCAGGAAGAGCATGCCGCGGCCGGTGTAGCGCTTGGCCAGGGAGACCACGAGTCGGAGGTTGGCCTCCAGCAGGTGGTTCTTGGCGCGGCGGCCGTCCTCGGCGATGATCTCCAGCTCGCGCTTGAGCTTGGGGGCGAGCTTGTCGGCGTTCGCCAGCTTGTCCTCGGCGAACAGACCCGCCTCGATGCGCTTGGCGAGCTCGACCTCCTGCTCGGCGTTGAGCAGGGGGACCTTGCCGATCTGCTTCAGGTAGTCCTTGACCGGGTCGGCGGTGGCGCCGGCCGCGGCGACCTGCTGCGCGGGCGCGTCGTCCTCGTCCTCGTCGGACAGGACGAAGCCGGCGCTCTCGGCCCCCTCGGGCTCGTCGGCGACCTTGGTGTCCTCCAGGACCTCTTCGTCGAGAAGCTCGACGTCGTCCTTCTTGGCCGTGGTCTTCTTGGCGGCCGTCTTCTTGGCGACGGTCTTCTTGGCGACCGTCTTCTTGGCGGTCGCCTTCTTGGCGGCGGCCTTCTTGGCGGGTGCGGCTTCCTCGGCGGACTCGGCGACGGCCGGGGCGGCGGGCGCCGCGGGGGCGGCCGTGCTGGCGGTGGCCTTCCTGGTGGTCACCGTCTTCGCCGCGACCGTCTTGGTGGCGGTGCGCTTGGCCGGGCTCTTCGCTGCGACGCTCTTGCGGGTGCGCTTGGGCTCTGCGGCACTGACCATCAGCGTCACACCCTCTTCCTCAAGAATCTGGTTGAGGCTGCGCAGTACGTTCTTCCACTGAGTGGCCGGAATCTGGTCAGCTTCGAAGGCCCGACGCACATCGTCGCCGGCGATCTGCCCCTCAGCCTTTCCCCGCTCAATGAGCGCCATGACAGAGACGGACTCGGCGATCTCCGGCGGGAGCGTACGGGATGTGCTGGCCGACACGAACAACCTCTCGGAACGTTGGAAAACGGCTTCCGGCACCGTCCACTGCGGACAGGAGCCGACCACCGGCCTGGGGATGGGCCGACGGCGCGGGCGGGGGCCGGGAAGATGCACAGCGCCTCGTACGGCGACCGTATTCCCTCCGCGGCTATCACCTCTTAGGTCATCGCGCTGTCTCCATGAGCGTTACGCCCAATCTACGTGGCCCGAGTCACACCCCGTAAGCGGTCAAAAGCGGTCAGACATGCACAGAGGGCGACATTCTTGACCTTCGTCCCGGCTACACCCACACCCAGGTCGTGTCGTCGCACCGTCGGGCCCGCCGGACCCGCCGGACTCCAGAAGGTCCGGCGGGG